>VGNK01000253.1 GCA_016866055.1 Chloroflexota bacterium
CGCCCGGCGGGTGGCCGGCGCAGAATGCCGCCGGCTCGCGCAGGTCGACGAGCGCCGCGCCCTCGTCGCGCATGCGCCGCAGCACCTCGGCCGGAGAGAGCCGCTCCACGGTTCGCGAGCCGTCCGCCGCGCGGGCTACGCGAGCCCGCGCAGGTAGATCCCGTTCGGGTTCGTCCCGAGCGAGACGCGCTCCGCGACCTCCCAGCTCTTCGTGTCGATCACCGCCACCGCGCCGTCACGCGTGAGGATGGCGTAGATCTTGCTGCCGTCCGGGTGCACCGCGAGCTTCTGCGGGTTCGTCCCGGCCGTGATCCGCTTCACCTCCCGGTAGGTCGCGGTGTCGATCACCTGCACGATCGTGTCCGCGCTGTGACCCACGTAGGTGAGCTTCCCGTCCGGGCTGAACGAGTTCACGACCGGGCCGGTGCCCGACGGGAAGCGCGCGAGCTCCTTCAGCTCGATCGGGTCGTAGACGGAGTTCGTGTTGCTCCCGCTGTCCTGCACCCAGATGCGGCCGTCGGGACCCGTCGAGAGCATGAGCGGCGTGGAGCCCTTGGGCGTCGGCACCTCCTTGAGCACCGTTCCGGTCTTCGGGTCGAGCGTCACGATCGTGTCGCCGCGTCGCGTCGGGTAGACGAAGCGCTCGACCCCGCGCGCGTCGGTGGAGACGTCCGCGTCGCAGACGACGTCGCCGTTGACCGGCGGGCTCCAGGTGTCCTTCAGCGTGCCGGCCTTCGTGTCGATCACCGCGACCTGCTGCGCGCCCTGCTTCCCGACGTGCAGCGTGCCGTCCTTCGCGGCCTTGCCGATGTAGAGGGTGAGGTTCTCCTTGCCGATCGGGATGCGCTTCGTGACCTCGACCTTTTCCATGTCGAGGGTCACCACGAACGCGTCGCTCGTGGTGGGGTTGCGCATCCCGAGCCAGAGCACGTTGCCCTCGGCGTGGTTGTTGTCGTCGTTCCACGCCCACGAGGTGAACTCGGGGACGTCCGCGGTCTTCGTCACCTTCTGCGAGACGGTGTCGATCACCGAGATGTGCGGCGAGCTGTTGCTGAAGACGAAGATCTGCCCGCGCGTCGCGCGCGCCTTCGGGGTGGGGGTCGGCGGCGCGGTCGGCGCCGCCGTCGCCTTGACGGCCGGCGTCGACCGCGCGGGCGCCGTGGTCGGCGTCGCCTTCACCTCGTCCTCGCCGCCACAGCCGATCAGCGCCGCCCCGGCGAGCCCGAGCGCGCCGGCCGCCATCCCGCGCAGCACGTTCCGGCGGGAGACGCGACGCCCGTACCTGCTCTTCACGCTCATCGCGCGCCTCCCATCTCGGCCGGCACTCTCGGCGTGAGCGTGATCCGCCACTCCGGCGAGCCGGTCTGCTCGATCGAGTAGGCGTAGCCGTGGCGCGGCGCCTGCGGTGGGATCGTCTCGAGGCACGGCGCGTGATCGGTGATCACGACGACCTCCTCGCGACCCTTCAGCTTCTTCATCGCCTGCACCGCCTTCATCATCGGGTAGGGGCAGACCTCGCCCCGCACGTCCAGCTCCATCGCGGCTCCCTCCTAGCGTCCCTGCTCCGTCGCACGCGCGGTCGCGCGCGGACGGAGGATGATGGTCCAGGCGTCGCCCGGCTCGCGGCTCGACTCCGCGTCGTACCCGAGCGACCGCGCGTGCGACGGGATGTCGGCGGCGCAGGTGGCGTCGTCGGTGCGCACGACGATCGGCCCGGCGTCCCCGCCGGCGCGTGCGTGCCGCATCGCGTCCACGGCGCGCTGCGCCGGCAGCGGGCACTCGAGCCCGCGCGCGTCGATCTCGCTCGCGCGCTCCGCGCTCACGGGATGCGCTCCAGGATGCGCACGCCGATCCACGCCCCGCCGGCGAGCGAGGCGCCGAACACCCACCCGCTCACGCTCAGCGACGGGATCGACGAGAAGAACGCGCCGATCGTGCAGCCGATCGCGAGCCCGGAGGCGTAGCCCATCGCGAGCCCGCCGACGAGCGCCTGCGCGTAGCGCCGCTTGTGCGGCGGGAAGCGCAGCTTGAACTCGCCCGAGAAGAGCGCCGCGATCAGCGAGCCGACGATCACGCCGACCGTGATCGCGAAGGTCCCGGTGAGCACGCCACCCTCGCCTGCGCGGGCGGCGCAGCCGCCGATCGCGTCGAGCCCCTTGAGCACGCCGGGACCGAGGTCGAGCGCGCGCGTGGAGCCCTGCGCCCACCGCGAGAGCTCGCCGGTCACCCCGAACGGCTGCGCGGCGAGGTACATGAGGAGCCCCGTCACGCCGAGCACCGCGCCCCCCATGACGGGCGACCAGCCGTCGACGAAGACGCGGCGCCAGAGCGCGCCCAGACGGGCGCGCACGCCCGCCGGTGCCTCGGCGTCGGCGGCGCGCGCCGGGAGCCCGCCGCCGAACCCCTGGCGTGTCTCCCACCAGAGCCCGAGCACGAAGGCCCCGGCGATCCCCGCGAACGTGAGCGCGACCGCGGCGCCGTATCCGCCGGGTAGCCGGCCGGGCAGCCAGAGCTTCGGCTCGTTCGAGATCACCCCGTCCCACCACCAGTTCCACTGGAAGGCGAGCAACCCGAGCCCGACGACCATGCCCACCACGGCTACCGCCGACGCGACGTATCCCTCGCCGACGCGGTAGAGCGAGCCCGAGGAGCAGCCGCCGGCGAGCACCATGCCGATGCCGAAGAGCACGCCCCCGAAGACCGTCGAGAGGCCCACGGGAAGGATGTGCGCCTCGTTGGGGAGCGCGCCGAACTGCGGGAAGGGCACCTGCCGGAACATCAGGAGCGCGAAGCCCGCGGTGGAGATCGCGAGCCCGACGAGGATGCCGTTCAGGATGCGGCTCTGCCCGAACAGGAAGAAGTCGCGGAAGGCGGAGGCGAAGCAGAAGCGGCTGCGCTGGAGCGTGAACCCGGCGAGCATGCCCAGCAGCCAGAGCGGAGCGAGCACGGCGCCGGCCGTGCCGGCGACGCGCGAGAAGGCGAGCGCCGCCACGAGCACGACGCCGCCGGCGATCGACTGCGCCGGGAGGCGCATCGGCGCCCACGAGCTCGCGCGCACGTTCGTGCCGGTCGTCATCGCGTCGCTTCCCGAGCGTTTCGAACCTAAACTCGACCAACTTAGTGAACTTTAGCAGCTTGCCTCGTACGGGGAACCAGGTGGCAGGGCACGCGCGCGGCGGTGCATCGGCGGCGAGACCCGGCGGGAGAGGCCGGAAGTCGGCTCCGTTGCGCGCCGATGGCGACGTCCGGACACTGCCGGCGGCCGCCTCCGCCCGCTGAACGGTGCCCCCGGGGGCGCTCCAGGAAGGGTACGTCGGGTGGCACGAAACGGCTCCCTGGGCGCTGCGCTCGCGATCGTCGCGCCGTTGCTCCTGGCGGCGGCGCTCGCGCTGCACCCGCGCGTCCCGGCCGCCCCGGCCGCCGACTTCATCGCCGCGCCCGAACGCTGGCTGCTCGCGCACGCCC
>VGNK01000254.1 GCA_016866055.1 Chloroflexota bacterium
TGCTCGAGGCGCAGGTCCTGATCGAGATGTGGCGCAACGCGTACAACCGGATCCGGCCGCACTTCTCGCTGGGCTACCGACCACCAGCACCACAAGTGCAGCCAGGCGAACCCGTGCTCAGCGCGGAAACTCTCACGCTGCAGGTGACATGAATACCGGGGGCAGGTCACGTCAACCAGGGAGCGGGCGGCTCCGTTATGTGAAATCGAAGCTCAGCCCGAGCTCGTCGCCGATGCGGCGGAACCAGTCGATCACCTCGGTGTGGTACGGGATGCCCTCCTCGAGGCGGCGGCGCTCTTCCTCCGCCTCGAGCAGCCCCGCGTACACCACGCGCTCGTGGCCCGGCGCCGGCTTCGTCGCCGCGAGGCCGCGCAGCCATGAGTCCATGTCGCGCTTGAACTTCGCCGCGTCGGTGAACGCGTCGATGCGGTACGCCATCAGGTGGTAGCCGGGGATCCCCGAGATGAACCCGCCGCCGAGCCCGGTGAGCACGCTGCCGAGGATGTCGACGACCGCACCGAGCCCGTAGCCCTTGTGCGAGCCGAGCTCGCGGGTCGCGCCCAGCGGCAGGATGAAGAACTGCTCGGGCGGGTCGATCTCCTCCATGACGGGCGTGCCGTCGGCGGTCGCGATCCAGCCGGGCGCGACCTTCGCGCCGACGCGGCGCGCGAGCCGCATCTTGTTCGCCGCAATCTGCGAGGTGCCGATGTCGAAGACGAACGGGGGCATCGTCTCCGCCGGCGCCGCCCACGCGATCGGGTTCGTGCCGAGCCGGGGCTCCGCGCCCCACGTCGGCACGACGATCGGGCGCCCGCTCGTCGACATGGCGACGCCGATCATGTCGTGGGGCAGCGGGAGCATCGCGTGGTAGCCGGCCCCGCCCATGTGCCCGACGTGGTGCACGCCCACGGCGCCCATCCCGAACTCGCGCGCCTTCGCGATCGCGAGCTCCATCGCGCGCGGCGCGACGTGGAGGCCGAGCCCGTTGCCGCCGTGCACGGTCGCGGTGGTCGCGGTCTCGCGCTCGATCACGAACTCGGGCCGCGGGTTGAGCGCGCCCGATCGGTAGCCGTCGACGTACGAGCGCAGCATGTTCGAGACCCCGTGGGTCTCGACCCCGCGCAGGTCGTTGAAGATGAGCACGTCCGCGGCGCGGCGCGCATCCTCTTCCGCGAGACCCATCGCAAGGAAGATCGCCTCGGCGGCCGCGCGCATCTGCGGATCGGGAACGTAGACGCGGTCGGCGACGGGGACCTTGAAGCGCTCGAGCATGGCAGGACTCCCGGCGAGTGATCGAAGCGGTTGCGCGGAGTCTAGCGGCGGCCGAAAGGCCGCCGACAACGTCGGCGCCGGTCGGCGGGCTGTCGCCCGCCGCTAGACCGTCTCGATCGTGTCCTTGCCCCTGACCGCGGCGCCCTTGCCGGAGACGCGCTGGCCGACGGCGCGCAGCCGCGCCATGTGCTCCTGCATCGCCACCTGCATCAGCCGCGCGTCGCTCGAGTGCATCACGAAGCGCGCGCCCAGCTCGATCGCCGTGGTCGACGTCTCGAGCGTCTGCTGGTGGATCATGACCGGCACCCCGCGAGCCTCTGAGCGCTCGATCACCCCCTGGATCACCTCGAGGTAGCGCGGGTGCGTCACCTCGTCGGGGATGCCGAGCGAGGTCGTCATGTCGTTCGGGCCGATGAAGATGCCGTCGATGTCGCCGACGTCGAGGATCGCGTCGAGCCGCTCGTAGGCGGGTTCGCTCTCGATCCCGATGATCACGATGCTCTCGCGGTGACGCGCGGCGAGGTATTCGCGCGTGCCCTCGCTCGGGAAAATGCCCTCGGTCACGGCGCGGCGCAGGTATTCGCCCTTCAGCGGATGCCACTTCGCGGTCGCCACGCAGGCGGCCACCTCCTCGACGGTCTCGCAGTACGGCACGAGCACGCCGGCCGCACCGGCGTCGAGCGCCATCGCCACCCACACCGCCTCGGTCGCCGGCACGCGCACGATCGGCGTGACGTCGATGTCGCGCAGCATGCGGCAGAGGTCCTGGATCTCGTGGCGGTCGCGCGAGCCGTGTTCGGAGTCGATCACGACGAAATCGAGCGTCGCCCCCTGGAGGGCGCTCCGGAAGCGCGTCGTCCCCATCGCCGAGATCATGCAGCCGAAGACGAGGCCGCCGTCGGCGAGCGTGCGCTTCAGCTCGATGCCGTTCATGGGACGTCCTCCGCTGGGCACGTGACGCCTGCTGAGTCTAACGGGGCGTGTGGGAACCGATCCGCCCCCCGCGGCGTCTGGTCCTCGACCCGACGGACGGGGAGGCCCACGTTGAAACGAAGTCTGGCGGCGATCTCCGCCGCGGCGGCACTCCGGCTGCCGGCGGCGTGCGGCGGCGGTGGACCGGCGAACGGCGCGGCCGCGACCGACGGCGGCGGCACGGTGACGAGCGCGATGGGGCCGGCCATCTCGGTCTCCGAGGCGCGCGCCTCGAGGCTCGAGGGCCCGCTGCTCGTCAACGGCTCTGGTGGCCCGCGCGGGAGAGGTCCGGCTCTGCGAGGCGCTCGCCGAGTCGATGCCGCCGCAGTGCGGCGGCTCCTCGCTCCGCGTCGAGGGGCTCGACCTCGCCGAGCTGGCCGGCCTCGAGCGGGCATCCGGTGTGACGTGGTCGTCGCGGCCGCTGCAGCTGCTCGGCCGGGTCGCGGGCGACGTGCTCCGCGTCGAGGCGCGCGCGAGCGGGTCGGCGCCGCCGCCCACGATCGATCGGTGACGAGCGCGTCGACCGAGCCGACGACGGAGGGCACCACCCCGGGCGCGCTCGAGCGCGCGCTCGGCGCCGCGCGAGAGGGTTGCTCGGGCGCGTGCGGCGCCGCGTGAGCGACCCCGAGCTCGTGGAGGACACGTCGACGACTTCGGCGCTCCCGAGGCGCGGGCGCTCTGCGAGGGCTTCTGCGCGCTCCGCCCCATGCTGCCCCCGCCGTACGCGGAGCTCATCGAGGCGTTCGACCTGCGCGAGGAGCCCACGCGCGCCGTCGCCGCGCGCCTCGGGATCAGCTCGGGCAACCTGAGGGTGCGCCGCCACCGCGCGCGGCGGACGCTGCGCGAGCGGCTCGAGGAGAGCTGCCGCCTCTGCGCGCCGCACGGCTGCCTCGACTGCGAGCGCCCGGCGGGGGTGGCGCCGGAGGCGCGCGTGTCACCTCCGCGCGGCGCGGCCGTCTGTACCCGTGACGCGCGATGCGCGCCACGAGAGGAGACGCAGGATGACGAGCCCCACCGAGCCGGACCGCGGGGGCCACCTCGACGCAGGGCGCGGGCCGGCGGCGACCGGGGACGGCAATCACGCTGCGCACGCGGGGCACGACCGCGCGGGTCGCGCTCGACGTGGCGTTCGACCTCGCCGGCGCCGTCGAGGGCGCGGCGGTGCTGACGTCGCTGCGCATCGTCCGCCACGGCTCGTGTGACTTCGCGGGGCCCG
>VGNK01000255.1 GCA_016866055.1 Chloroflexota bacterium
GCCGCCGCCGCGACGGGGCGCGCCGACGTCGCGACGGCCGCGCCGACGGGGCCCGCCCGCCCCGGACGACCGGGTCTCGCCGCGGTGGCCGCGGTCGCGCCGCTCGGCGCGCTCGTCTCGGTCGCGAACCCGTACTGGATCGTCTGGTGGGCGACGGTCGGCTCGAAGCTGACCTCCGACTCGCTCGCGGCCGGATGGCCCGGACCCGCGGCGGTCTTCGTGGGCCACATCCTCTCGGACCTGATCTGGCTCACCGGCGTCGCGGCGCTCGTCTCCTCCGGCACGCGCCGCCTGGGCGGCGACGGCTGGTATCGCGGCCTGCTCGGGGCGTGCGCGCTCTTCCTGCTCGCGATCGGCGGTTACTTCGTGGTGAGCGGGGCGCGGTTCCTGCGCTGAGGGGGGGCGTGCGTGGAACGGCCACCCGCCCCGGCCGGTGCGGGTCCGTCACGTTAGTGGACACTTACGTAATCACCGGCTAAGAAGGGTCCATGGAACGAGCGCTCCAGGCGATCGCCGAGCCGAGGCGCCGCGCGATCCTCCGGCTCATCCGGGATCGCGAGCGCACCGTGGGGGAGATCGCGCGGCAGTTCGAGGTGACGCGCCCCGCGATCTCGCAACACCTGCGCGTGTTGAAGGAAGCGGGCCTCGTGGCGGAGCGTCGGGACGGCACGCGGCGCTACTACCGGGCGCTGCCGGAGGGGCTGAGCGAGCTCCGCGCCTACCTCGAGGGCTTCTGGGATCACCGGCCCGAGGCGTTGAAGCAGGCGGTGGAGGCCGAGTCGCGCCCGACCGCTCGAGACACGGAAGGGCGGAGGCGCGATGGGTGACGAGCCGCGACGGGCGACGGCCGCCGCCACCGACGTGATCGTGCGTGAGATCCGCGTGCGCGCTCGTCCAGAGGCGATCTGGGCGTTCCTCGTCGAGCCCGAGAATCTGAAGCGCTGGAAGGGCGTCGAGGTCGAGCTCGACGTGCGCCCGGGAGGCGTGCGCCGCGTCGACATCCACGGCGGGCGCGACATCGCCACGGGCGAGCACGTCGTGGTCGAGCCGTACGGCCGGCTCGTGTTCACGTGGGGGTGGGAGGGCAACGAACAACTGCCCCCGGGCTCGAGCACCGTCGAGGTGACGCTCACGCCGGACGGCGACGAGACGGTCGTGCTGCTCGAGCACCGCGACCTGCCCACGCCGCAGGACCGCGCGATGCACGGCGCGGGCTGGTGTACTGCCTGGCCGTCGCGCCGTCGCGGTCGCCGGCGGCGACCCCGATCCCGATCACTTCATGGACCGGGCGCAGTAGCCGCCCGCGGGGCCGGTGCCGCGCGAGGCGAGTCGACCGCGCTACGAGCCGGCGGCAGGGATGCGGAGGGGGAGAGATGCCGAACCCAGTGGTGCACGTCGAGGTGATCGGGAAGGACGGCAAGAAGCTCCAGAAGTTCTACAGCGACGCCTTCGGCTGGAAGATCGACGCGAGCAACCCGATGGAGTACGGCCTCGTCGACAACGCCGGCGAGGGCATCGGCGGCGGCGTGGCCGGTGGTGAGGCGCCGTCCGTCACCTTCTACATCCAGGTGAAGGACCCGAAGGCGGCGCTCGCGAAGGTGAAGTCGCTCAGCGGTCAGGTCGTGCAGGACGTGACGGTGATCCCGGGGATGGTGACGATGGCGCAGTTCAAGGACCCCGAGGGGAACCTCGTCGGCATCGTCGCCGAGGAGACCCCGCCCGCGCAGTAGCCGGGCGGAGACGGAGCGCGCGCTGAGCGACACGCAGCCGCCGGCGGGCGCCGGCGACGGAGGGAGCCGGGCCGCGGTCGGCCTCGAGGCCGCCGCGGCCTTTCTCGCGCGCCGCTTCGGCGACGGGGTGAGCGCCCCCCGTCGCCTCGCGCAGGGCGAGTGGTCCGCGGCGTACGCGTTCTCGCGCGGCGCGGAGCCGCTGATCGCCCGCTTCAGCGCGTACCGCGACGACTTCGAGAAGGACCGCTTCGCCGCCGACCGGTTCGCCTCGCCCGCGCTGCCGATCCCGCGCGTGCTCGAGACGGGCGAGGCGTTCGACGGCTTCTACGCGATCTCCGAGGCCGCGCCCGGCCGCCACATCGACGACGTGAGCGGGCCGGAGTTGCGCGCGCTGCTGCCGGCGCTCTTCGCGGCGCTCGACGCGGCGCGGACCGCCAGCCTCGAGGGTACGTGCGGCTACGGCGTGTGGGGCGCCGCCGGCAACGCGCGGCACCCGACCTGGCGCGCCGCGCTGCTCGACGTCGCGGCCGACGGCCCGGGCCGCCGCACCTCCGGCTGGCGCGAACGGCTGGCCGCGTCGCCGGCCGGCATCCGTCCGTTCGAGCGGGCGTACGCGCGGCTCGAGGCGCTCACGCGTGACGTCGCGGTGGGGCGGCACCTCGTGCACAGCGACCTGCTGCATTTCAACGTGCTCGTGGCGAACACGCGGATCACCGCGGTGCTCGACTGGGGCTCGTCGCTCTACGGCGACTTCCTCTACGACCTCGCATGGTTCCGCTTCTTCGCGCCGTGGTTCCCCGCGGCCCGCGAGGTGGACGTGACGGAGGAGGTGCTCAGCCACTGGCGCGCGGTCGGCCTCGCCGTGCCGGACCTCGAGCGGCGCATGGAGTGCTGCCTGCTACACATCGGGCTCGACGCGCAGGCCTACTGCGCGTTCGCCGGCCGCCCCGCCGCCGAGATCGTGCAGATGGCCGCGCGCACGAGCGAGGTGACCGCCGTCTAGCGGCGGGTGACACCCCACCGACCCGCTCCTCCCCTCGTTCGTCTCTCGCTAGCATGCCCCGACCGGGTCTGGGGGCGGCGTGCGTTCGTCGATGGTGCGCGACGCGTTCGTGATCAGCGCGAGTGTCGGGGTGTTCGGCCTCTCGTTCGGCGTGCTCGCCGAGGGCGCGGGCCTCTCGGTGATCCAGGCGCAGGCGATGTCGCTCCTCGTCTTCACTGGCGCCTCGCAGTTCGCCGCCGTCGCGGTGGTCGCCGTGGAGGGCAGCCCGGTCACGGCGGTCGGCAGCGGGCTCCTGCTCGGGCTGCGGAACGCGGCGTACGGGCTCGCGCTCGCGCCGACCTTCCGCGGCCGTGTCGCGCCATGCCTGCTCGGTGCACACCTCGTCGTCGACGAGACCGCCGCGATGGCGCTCGCGCGGCCGGCGGGGCCGGAGCGCGGGCGGGCGTTCTGGACGACCGCCGCCATGGAGTTCGCGTTCTGGAACACGGGCACGCTCGCGGGCGCGCTGCTCGGGCAGGGCTTCGGCGACCCCGAGCGCCTCGGGCTCGACGTCGCGTTCCCGGCGGCGTTCGTCGTGCTGGTCGCGCCGGCGCTGCGGAGCCGCCGCGGGCTCGCCGCGGCGGTGATCGGCGTCGCGCTCGCGCTCGCGCTCGTGCCGGTCTCGCCGGCCGGCGTGCCCGTGATCGCGGCGGTCGCCGGGGCGCTCGTCGCGGGTGCGCGCCGCG
>VGNK01000256.1 GCA_016866055.1 Chloroflexota bacterium
CGGATCTCTGGCCGTCGGCGCCGGCCCGCTCACGCACGGCCGCCGCGAAGAGCGGCCCCGCCTGGCCGAACGTGACGACGCCGCGGCAGCGGCGCGCGGCCTCGGCGCCGAGCGCGGCGACCGGCAGCTGCTTGTGGCGCCCGCCGAGCAGCAGCACGAGCGGCTGCTCGTAGGACCGCATCCCCGCGAGCGTGCGCTCCGGGCTCGTCGCGATCGAGTCGTTCACGTATTCCACGCCCCGGACGGTGGCGATCGGCTCGAGCCGGTGCGGCACGCCCGTGAAGCCGCGCACGGCGTCCGCGATCGGGCCGTCGGGCAGCGCGAGCTCGCGCGCGACGGCGACCGCCGAGAGCACGTTCTCGACGTTGTGCTCGCCGCGCAGGCGGATCTCCGCCCGCTCGAAGAGCGCGCGCTCCTCGCCGCCGCGGCGCGCGACCACGGAGCCGGCGCGCAGCATCGCGCCGTCCGCGGGGATCTCACGGCGGCGCGAAGTCGTCACCACGCGCCCGCGCGCCTCCGCGACGAAGCCGGCGCTCACCTCGTCGTCGAGGTTGAAGACCGCGGTGTCCGAGGCGCTCTGGAACTCGAAGATGCGCCGCTTGAGCCCGACGTAGGCGTCCCACGAGAACTGGTCGAGGTGGTTCGGCGTGACGTTCGTGACGCACGCGAGCTGCGGGCTCCGGTCGACGGAGGCGAGCTGCGTGTGCGAGAGCTCCACCACCACGCGCGTCCCGGGCCGGATCGCGGGGAGCAGCGAGAGCAACCCCACCCCGATGTTGCCGCCGACCGCGTGGTCGACCTCCGCCTGCTCGAGCATCGCCCCGACGAGCGCGGTCGTGGTGGTCTTGCCGGCGGAGCCGGTGATCCCGGCGACGGGCGCCGGGCAGCGCTCGAGGAAGAGCTGCGTCATCGAGGAGATCGGCACGCCGCGCTCGCTGGCTAGCGCGAGCGCCGGCAGGTCGGCCGGGACCCCCTGGGAGGCGAAGACGTAGTCGGCGCCGGCGGCGTCCTCCGGGCGGTTGGCGCCCAGCGAGAGCGCCACCTCACAGTCCGCGATCGCGTCGAGCGCCTCGGCGAGCTGCTCGCGGGGGCGGCGGTCGGAGACGGTGACCAGGGCGCCCTCGGCCACCAGATGGCGCACGAGGTCGATGCCCTCGATCCCGAGACCGACAACGGTCACGCGCGCCCCCCGGAGATTCGGTATAGGCGTCATAGCGGATGAGCCAATATTGTCCACACGGTATCACACCGATAGCGCCAGTGCGATGCCGACCATCGCCCCTGCGACCCCGACGATCCAGAAGCGCATCACCACCTGCGGCTCGCTCCAGCCGAGCAGCTCGAAGTGGTGGTGGAGCGGGGTCTTCCGGAAGAACCGGCGCCCGCCGGTCGTCTGGAAGTAGGCGATCTGGATGACGTCCGAGAGCGCCTCGCCGACGAAGACGATCCCGATCACGGGGAGCAGCAGCCAGTGGCCGGTCATCAGCGCGACGGTCGAGAGGAGCGCGCCCAGCGGGAGGGCGCCGGAGTCGCCCATGAAGACCTGCGCGGGGTGCGCGTTGTACCAGAGGAAGCCGAGCAGGGCGCCGACGACCGTGAACGAGAACGTCGCGAGGAAGGCCTGCCCCTGCACGAACGCGATCACGGCGTAGGCGGCGAACGCGATGGCGGCGGTGCCGCCGAGCAGCCCGTCGAGGCCGTCGGTGATGGAGACGGCGGTCGTGGTCGAGAAGACCGTGACGAACGCGATCAGGAGGTAGAGCGGGCCGAGGTCGAAGGAGCCCGCCCAGGGGACGTTCACGCTGCGCACGTCGAGCCAGAAGTAGAGGACGCAGGCGACGGCGAGCGCGAGCACCGCGGTGAGCGCGAACTTCAGCCGCCAGGTGAGGCCGCGGCGGCCGGCGCGCCCGACGAGCGTGCCCCAGTCGTCCCAGATCCCGATCGCCATCGTCACCGCAAGCACGGTGAGCGGCAGCAGCATCGAGAGGCGGCCCGCGAGGTTCGTGGGGATCGTGACGAGCGCGACCGTGCCGAAGACGAGGATGCCGCCCATCGTCGGCGTCCCGGCCTTCACGGCGTGCGTGGAGGGCGCGTCCTCGGAGATCGCCTTCCCGATCTTGCCCGCGCGCAGCGCGGCGACCGCGGGCCGCCCGAGCAACAGGGAGACCACGGCCGCGCTCCCGCCGACCAGCAGCGCGTAGATCACGGGGCCACCCCCAGCGCGCGCTCGAGCTCCGCGATCACGCTCTCGAGGCCGAGCGCGTGCGAGCCCTTCACGAGCACGACATCCCCCGCGCGCAGGGTCGCGAGCAGCGCCGCGGCCGCGCGCTCCTTCCCCCGGAGGTGCTCGACCGGCTCGAGGCCGTTCGCGCGCGCGGACTCCGCGATGCCGGCGGCGAACTCGCCGACGGTGAACAGCGCGTCCAGCACGGCGGCGGCCTGCCGGCCGACCTCCGCGTGCGCCGGCACGCTCTCCGCGCCGAGCTCGCGCATGTCGCCGAGGAGCGCGAGCCGCCGGCCGGGCATCTCCGCGAGCAGCTCGAGCGCGGCGCGCATCGAGGCGGGCTGGGCGTTGTACGTGTCGTCGATCAGCGTCACCCCGCCCCCGAGCCGCGCGACCCGCAGGCGCGGCGCCACGTCGAGCGTCTCGATCGCTCGCGCGACCTCGTCGAAGTGGAGGCCGTCTGCGAACGCGGCCGTCGCGGCGCCGAGCACGTTGCTCACGAGGTGCACGCCGGGCAGCGCCACGCGCAGCCGCCGCGACTCGCCGAGCGCGTGGAGCGTGAACGCGAAGCCCGCGGCGCCGTGGCTCTCCGCGTCGCTGGCGCGCACCTCCGCGTCGGCGGCGCTCCCGTAGAGCCAGACGCGCGCCCGCGTGTGCGAGGCCATCCCGCGCACGTTGGGGTCGTCCGCGTTGAGCGCGGCGTGGCCCTCCGCGGGCAGCGCCTCGACGAGCTCGCGCTTGGCGCGCACGATCGCCTCGAGTGAGCCCGCGCGCTCGAGGTGCACCGGCCCCACGCTGAGCACGATCCCGATGCGCGGGCGCGTCCACGTGCAGAGCAGCGCGATCTCGCCCGTCGTGTACATCGCGTGCTCGATCACCGCTCGCTCCGTCCCCGGCCGCAGCTCGAGCAGGCAGAGCGGGACGCCGATCTCGTTGTTGTAGTTGAGCGGCGTCGCCTGCACGCGCCGGCGCGCGGCGAGCAGGGCGGCCGCGATGTTCTTCGTCGTCGTCTTGCCGACGCTCCCCGTGACGCCGACCACCTCGAGGCCGGGGAGCGCGTCGCGCCAGGCGACCGCGAGGCGCTGGAGCGCGGCGAGCGGGTCGTCCGTGAAGAAGCAGGCGGCCGACTCCGTGCCGGGCACCGCGCGCGCGAGCAGGCAGCCGCGCGCGC
>VGNK01000257.1 GCA_016866055.1 Chloroflexota bacterium
CGCCTCGGTATCGTAGCCGAGCTCCGCGAGGATCGCGTCGGTGTGCTCGCCGGCCAGGCAGGCGGGCCCGGGCATGCCGGGCGTGCGGTGCAGCCGCACGAGCGGGCCGTGCCGGCGCATCTCGCCCCAGCGCGCGTGTCGCACCGCGGGCGCGAGCTCGTTCACGCGCACGTGATCGTCCGCGAGCCAGAACTCGCCGGGCACCGGCCCATCGGCGCGCACGCAGCCGAGGCCCGCGACGCCGAGGAAGCGCTCCCAGTCGTCCGCGCTCTCGGTCGCGAAGAGGTCCGCGAGCAGCGCGGCAAGCGCGTCGCCGTTCTCCTCGCGCGCCTCGCGCGTGTTGAAGCGCAGGTCCGTCACGAGCTCGGGGCTGCCGATGCGCGAGCAGAACGCTCGCCACTCCTTGTCGAGGACGATCGCGAGGAAGACCCACCCCTCGCGGCAGCGGTAGAGCCGGTAGAGCGGCCCCGTCCCGTAGAGGTCCGCGTCGGGGACCGCGCGGTCGGGCTTGTCGTCGAACGCGAGGAAGTCGTCCGCGTTCGCGTAGGCGTTCGCGCCGAGCATGTCGACGAAGATCTGCTGCCCGACCCCGTGGCGGTGGCGCGCGTAGAGGCCGAGCATCGCCGCGGCGGTCACCACCATCGCGGTGTTCGGGTCGGGGTTCACCTCGTTCGAGCGCATCAGCCGCCGCGCGCCCTCGCGCACCTCGTCGAGCGTCTCGCAGAACGCGGGCGGCATCCCCGCGCCGGCCTGCGCGAGCGCGCCGCCGGAGGCGGCGCCGGCGATCGGGTGCGTCGACGGGCGGTGCGCGCTTGGGCCGTCGGGGCCGTACCCGTTCATCGAGAGGTAGACGATGTCCGGCCGGATCGCCTTCGCCTGCTTGTAGGAGATGCCGAGCCGCTCGGGCACGCCCGGGCGGAAGTTGTGGATGATCACGTCCGCCTTCGCGATGAGCCTGCGGACGACCTCCTGCCCGGCCTCGCCCTTGAGGTCGAGCGCGATGCTCTCCTTGCCGGCGTTCGTGCGCGTCGCGCCGATCCCGCCGCCCATCCCGCGGTAGGGGTCGCCGCCGATCGCCTCGACCTTGATCACGCGCGCGCCGAGGTCGGCGAGCCCGGCGGCGCCGAGCGGCGTCGCGATGATCGTCGCGAACTCGAGCACGGTGACGCCGTCGAGCGCGGGGCGCAGCCCGGCTCCGCTCTCGCGGACTGCCGTCTCGTACGGCGTCCGCGGCTCGCCGAGCACCTCGAAGGTGTGCTGGCCGATCTCCGGCGGCGGGCCGCCGGGCGCGCCCGGCGTCTCCGTGAGCCGCGCGACGAGCCCGAGCTGCTGCATCTTCATCGGCTCGCGCTTCTCGCTCACGAGCCCGAGCACGGACTCCGCGATCGAGCTCGTCGCCTTCAACTGCAGGTGGCGGCGCGGGTCCTCGACCTCCACCACGTGGCCGTTGGCGACGAAGTCGGGGTCGGCGAGCGCCTCCTGCGTCGTCTGGAAGGGGTGCGCCGCGACGCCGCCGTGCTCGATGAAGATGCGCATCCACTCGTCGGCGGTCTTCTCGCGCATGCGCGTGAGCATGCGGTCGCGCACCGCCTCGCGCGCCTCCGCCGGCCAGCTCGCCGGCGCGCCCACGCAGCGCACGTCCGCGTAGACGTCGAGCAGGTCGGCGGCGGCGAGGTAGTTGTCGAAGAGGTGCTGCAGCAGGTTGCCGAGCTGGATCCAGCGCCCGTCCTTGGTCTGCACGGGGTGGTAGTTGAGCGTCGGCATGCGCTCGGCGGCCATCAGCGGGTCCGGCCCGAACCCCTGCGGGTCGCGCTGCGCGAGCTGCGCGCGGATCAGCCCGCCCATGTCGTAGGCCATGATCGCCTGCAGCAGGCTCGTCTCGACGAACTGGCCGTAGCCGACGCGGTCGCGCGCGATCAGCGCGGCGAGGATGCCGGCGACCGCGGACTGCGCCGCGGCGTGCGAGGCGACCTGCACCGCGGCGAACGCCGGGCCTTCGCGCCGCGGCAGCCCCGCGAAGAGCTGCATGCGCCCCGACTTCGCGGCCACGATCCCCTCGTACCCCGGGTAGCCGACGTACGGACCCCACGGCCCGAACCCGGAGATCTGGCAGTAGACGATGCCGGGGTTCTGGTAGGTGAGCACGTCGTAGTCGCAGCCGAGGGCGACGTCCTCGTGCGCGCGGAACGCGGCCACCACGATGTCGGCGGTCTTCACGAGGTCGTAGAGGCGGCGGCGCTCGACCTCGCGCTTGAGGTCGAGCTCGACGGAGCGCTTGCCGCGCAGCCACATCGGCGCGTTCGTGAGGAAGCGGAAGGGGTCGCCGCCGGGGCGCTCGACCTTCACGACGTCCGCGCCGAAGTCGCCGAGGATCATCGTCGCGATGCCGCCGACGGGGCCGCTCGTGAGGTCGACGACGCGCAGGTCCGCGAGGGGGCCCTGGCGGGGCTCGGGCACGGGGCGCGCTCCTTTCGCGGGGGGCGGGCGCTGGGATGCGAAGGGACCAGGCGATTCTACGGATCGCGCCCGGAGCGTCCACGCCGGGGACGACCGTCGCGGCGCGCCCGGGCGCTTCGGCAAGCCGGCCTCAGAGCGCCGACAGCCCGAGCGCACGCGCCGCGGCCCCGAGCCGCGCGTCGAGCGTGAGCAGCGGGCCGCGCGCGGAGACGCTGCGCCAGAACTCGCGCGGGCGAACGCGCGCGGGCGGCGCGTGGAAGGGGCCGTCGCGCACGAGCCACCACATGCACGCGCCGCCGGCGGCGGCGAGCGCGCTCGCGCCGAGCAGCGTGAGCCGCCACTCACCGGTGAGCGCGCGCAGCAGGTGCGGCGATCCCGAGCCGAGCGTGAGTGCCCCGACGATCACGCCGAGCACGAAGCCGTGTCCCTCGCGGTACCGGCCCGCGATCACGTGCATCGCCGGCGGGTAGACGCCGCCGAGGAAGCAGCCCGTCGCGAACCGCGCGAGCAGCCACGTGGCGATGCCGCCGCCCGCGAGCGGCGCGGCGTTCGCGAGCGCGGCGAGCAGCGCGGCCAGCGCGAAAAGCCGGCGCGCGTGCACGCGCTCGGCGAGGTTGGCGAGCGCGGAGGTGAGCGTGCTGGCGACGAAGCCGCACTGCACCGCGATCGTGAGCCAGGCGACCTCGCCGTCGCCGAAGCCGAGCTCGGTGCCGAGCGCCCCCGCGACCGCGTTCGTCGAGAACCAGACGGAGAGCCCGCCGAGCGTGGCGAGCGTGACGAGCGCGAGCGCGCGCCGGCGCCCGGGGGCGACGGTGGTGGTGGCCATGCGCCGACCATACCGGGGCGGGGAGCGGCGCGATGCGATCCCCGTGGCGCGCGGCCCGGGGCGGGTGGCCGGCGCTGGCGGTCGGCGCTGGGGT
>VGNK01000258.1 GCA_016866055.1 Chloroflexota bacterium
GCCCACGCCGGCCGCGCGCGCGGACGGCCTCAGCGGCGCGCCGGTGCCGGCGCCGTCCCCCGCGGGCGCGGCGTTCGAGCGCGGCCGCCTCAACGAGCGCGCGGGCAGCTTCCCCTCGCTCGATTTCCCGCAGGTCGTGCCGGCGGCGCAGGCGAGCTTCATGACCGCCGACACGCTCGTGTGCGGCGCCACGCAGAACGGCGAGGCGCGCGCCTACCCGCTCTTCATGCTGCAGTTCCACCACATCGCGAACGACACGCTCGGCGGCCTCCCCTACCTCGTCACGTTCTGAATCGTCTGCTCCTCCGGGGTCGGGTTCGACCCCGTCGTCAACGAAGAGACGCTCCTCTTCCGCACCGCCGGCATCTACAACGGGGTCTTCGTGATGTGGGACGACCGCACCGGCACGGCCTGGTCGCACCTCGACGGCCGCGCGCTCGACGGCAGGCTGGCGGGGACGCAGCTGCGCGTGCTGCCGCTGCAGACGACGACCTGGGCGGCGTGGGTCGCAGACCACCCCGCAACCACCGTGCCCTCGCTGCAAACCGGCTTCTCGTACAGCCGCCGCGTCGACATCGGCGGACCCGGGCTCAGCCGCGCCTTCCTCGAGAGCCTGCCCGAACTCGACCGCCGGCTCCCCGTGAACGAACTCGTGATCGGCGTGCTCGCGGGCGACCAGGCCGTCGCCTTCCCGCTGCGGCGTCGCGACGAGACGGCGCCGATGCAGGCGCGCGTCGGTGGCGTCTCCGTCGTGATCCTCGAGGACGCGGACGGCGTCCCCGCGCTCGCCTTCCACCGCGCGCTCACCGACGGCCGCGTGCTCGACTTCACCCGGCGCGGCGGCGCCATCGTCGACGTACAGACCGGGTCGCGCTGGAACGCCGGCGGCCGCGCGGTCGACGGCCCCCTCGCCGGCGTCCAGCTCGCCTTCGTGACGTCGTTCCTCACGGAGTGGTACGGGTGGGCGGCCTTCCACCCGGCGACGACGATCTACGGCTCGTGACGGCGCGCTCCCGCAGGCGGGCCGCGTGCTACCGTGCGCGCCCGCGCGCGTCGAGGAGGTGGCGATGGCCGTGCTGACGCCCGAGCAGGAGGCGTTCCTCAGGGAGCACCGCCTCGCGGTGCTGGGGACCGGGCGCCGCGACGGATCGCCGCAGCTCTCGACGATCATGTACCACTACGACGGCTCCGACATCGCGATCTCGGTGACGAGCGACCGCGCGAAGTGGAAGAACGCGGTGCGGCAGCCGCGGGTCGCGATGCTCGTGCTCGACGGCCGCAAGCAGCTCATCCTCTACGGGCGCGCGCAGGCGATCGACGACGCGCCCGGGATCGTGGCCGGCCACCGGCGCATCCGGCAGGCGATGGGGCGGGCGGTGGAGCTGGACGACGAGGCGTTCGCGCGGGAGCTCCAGGGGCAGCTCCGGGTGATCCTGCGGATCACGCCGGAGCGCGCCTTCATGAACGACTAGGGCCCCTCGCTACCCCCTCCCCGGCCCGCGTGCGACACTCGGCGCAGGCCGCGCATTGCGGCGCGAGAGGGTGCGCCCGGTGCTGAAGAGCCACGGCTGCGGGGAGCTGCGCGAGGAGCACGAGGGCGCCGAGGTGGCGCTCGCGGGATGGGTGCACCGACGCCGCGACCACGGCGGGCTCGTGTTCATCGACCTGCGCGACTCGAGCGGCCTGGTGCAGGTCGTCTTCCACCCCGAGGCTGCCCCGGCCGCGATGACCGTCGCCGGCGACGTGCGCGCGGAGTTCGTGCTGCGCGTGGAGGGGACGGTGGCGCGGCGCCGCCCCGGCACCGAGAACGCCGACCTCCCGACCGGCGCGATCGAGGTGCAGGCGCGCGCCGCCGAGGTGCTCAACCCCGCCGAGACGCCGCCTTTCCCGATCAACCAGGAGACCGACCCCGGCGAGCAGGCGCGGCTGCGCTACCGCTACCTCGACCTCCGCCGCGAGCGGATGGCGCGCAACCTGCGGCTGCGCCACCGGGTCGTGAAGCACATCCGCGACTTCATGGATGCCCGCGGCTTCCTCGAGGTCGAGACGCCCGTGCTCGGCCTCGCCACGCCCGAGGGCGCGCGCGACTACCTCGTGCCCAGCCGCGTCCACCCCGGCTCGTTCTACGCGCTCCCGCAGTCGCCGCAGCAGTGGAAGCAGCTGCTGATGATCGCCGGCGTCGACCGCTACTTCCAGATCGCGCGCTGCTACCGGGACGAGGACCTGCGCGCGGATCGCCAGCCCGAGTTCACGCAGCTCGACGTCGAGATGGCGTTCGTCGACGAGAGCGACGTGCTCGGGCTCACCGAGGCGCTCTACGCGAGCCTCGCGCGCGAGTTTGCGGGCGAGCGCCGCCTGCCGTCGCCGTTCCCGCGCCTCACCTACGGGGAGGCGATGGAGCGCTACGGCAGCGACAAGCCCGATCTGCGCTACGGGATCGAGATCGCGGACCTCACGAACTCGGTGCGCGGCTCGGGCTTCCGCGTGTTCGAGGAGGCAATCGCGGCCGGCGGCCGTGTGCGCGCGATCGCGGTGCCCGGCGGCGCGAGCGCCGCGCGCCGCGAGGTGGACCGCCTAGCGGAGATGGCGCGCGAGGCGGGCGCGAAGGGGCTCGTCTGGGTGCAGTTCACCGGCGAGGGCCGGCTCGAGGGGCTCGGCACCGACGACGTGAAGTCGCCCGTGAATCGCTTCTTCACCCCCGAGCAGCTCGCCGAGCTCGGGATCGCCTGCGGCGCGCGGCGCGGCGACATGTTGCTGATCGCCGCCGACCGCGACGCGGTCACCTCGCGCGTGCTCGACCTGCTGCGCCGGCACGTCGCGGACGAGCAGCTGCTCACCGATCCCGGACAGTTTGCCTTCGCGTTCATCACCGAGTTCCCGATGTTCGAGTGGGACGAGACGAACGAGCGCTGGAGCGCGACGCACCACCTCTTCACGGCGCCCTACGACGAGGACCTCGGTCGCCTCGCCGACGACCCCGGGAGCGTGCGCTCGCGCGCCTACGACCTGGTCTGCAACGGGCAGGAGATCGGCTCCGGCTCGATCCGGATCCACAGCCGCGAGATCCTGCTGCGGGTGCTGCGCGTGCTCGGCATCGGGCTGGAGGAGGCGAAGCTCCGCTTCGGGCACATGCTCGAGGCGTTCACGTTCGGGGCGCCGCCCCACGGGGGGATCGCCCCCGGGATCGACCGGACGGTGGCGCTCTTCGCGGGCGAGCGGGACATCCGCGAGGTGATCGCCTTCCCGAAGACCAAGTCGGCGGCGGACGGGCTCACCGGGGCGCCGGCGCCGGTGACCGCCGAGCAGCTGGCGGAGGTGCACATCGAGCTGGATGCCACCGCGCGCGAGGCGCTCGCGGGCGCGGCCGCCCGCGAGGG
>VGNK01000259.1 GCA_016866055.1 Chloroflexota bacterium
GGCGTCTCGCTCGTGTCGCTTGCGGCGGCCGTCGCAAGGCGCGCGCGGCGTCCGCGCGCGTCCTAGCCCGCGCGCCGGCCCCGCCACGCGACCGCGCAGCGGATGACCGCGCGCGTCTTCGCGGCAGGCGTCCAGCCCGGGTCGCTCAAATAGATCTCGTGTTGCGGCCCTTTCACCGCCAGCGCTCGTCGACCACGAACGGGCCGAGCGCGGGGAAGCACCGGGTAGTCCGCCGCGCTCGGCGCGCACCAGGTACTTCAGCGTGCAGGCGACCGCGTAGCGCGCCGGGAACATCGCCGCGACCCATGGGCGGGCCGGTGTCCTCGATCACGAGCACGGTGCGCGCGGGGACGTCGAGCAGCGCGGGCGAGCGCCGCGCGGGGTACAGCGCCTTCCACTCGCGTCGCAGGTCCAGCCGCTCGAGCTGCTCCTTCGTCCGTGGGGCCGTGCCGCAGCGACGCCGTTGCTCCGCCTCGATCCGGTCGCCGCCCGACCCCTCGCCGCCGTCATCCTGCACCGCTCCGCTCGCCCCGAGCCTTCGGCGGAGCCGGGCGCACGGCGGGAGGGGCGAAGGGCCCCGCGAGGCGGAGACCTGTACGGCGTGGCGGCGAACGGCCGCGGCGCGGCCGTACTATGCGCCGCGAGAGGGAGGCGGAGCATGGAGTTCGGATGGAACGACGAGCAGCGCGGCTTTCGCGAGCGCGTGCGCTCGTTTATCGACGAGCACTGGACGAGCGCCGCGCGGCGCCGCAGCGAGCTCGAGCCGTGGCAGCGCGCCCGCGAGTACCAGAAGCGCCTCGCCGAGGCGGGCTGGCTCACGATGGCGTGGCCGCAGGAATACGGAGGGGCCGGGGCCTCCTACTTCGAGCAGCTGATCTTCGCGGAGGAGTCGAGCTACGCGAGCGCACCGACCGGCGGTCAGGGCGCCGACCGCGTGGGCCCGACGCTGATCATCCACGGCACCGAGGAGCAGCGGCGGGAGCACCTCCCGAAGATCGCGCGTGCGGAGGTCGACTGGTGCCAGGGCTACTCGGAGCCGGGCTCGGGGTCGGACCTCGCCTCGCTGCAGACGCGCGCGGTGCGCGACGGCGACGACTTCGTGATCAACGGCCAGAAGATCTGGACGTCGGGCGCCCAGCACGCGGACTGGATCCACGTGCTCACGCGCACCGATCCCGCGGCGCCGAAGCATCGCGGCATCTCGTACTTCATGGTGCCGATGAGCACGCCGGGGATCTCGCTGCGGCCGATCGTGCAGCTGCACGGCGCGGCCGGCTTCAACGAGACGTTCTTCGAAGACGTGCGCGTCCCCGCGAGGAACATGATCGGCGAGGAGAACCGCGGCTGGTACGTCTCGACGACGACGCTCGACTTCGAGCGCTCGGGCATCCACCGCATCGCGGCGGCGTTGCGGCCGTTCCGGCGGCTGCTCGCGCACGCGCAGCGACCCGACGGCGCGGGCGAGGGGCGCCGCATCGCCGACGACCCGACGCACCGCCGCGCGCTGGCGGACACGGCGACCGAGATCGAGGTCGGGCGCCTGCTCGGCTACCGCGTTACGTGGATGCAGGCGCGGCGGCTCGTCCCGAACATGGAGTCGTCGATGTCGAAGATGTTCGGGTCGGAGACGCAGCAGCGCCTCGCTCGGCGCGGCGTGAACATGCTCGGGCTGTACGGGAACCTGCGTCCGGGCGAGGAGCGGGCACCGCTCGGGGGTGAGTTCTGCAACTACTACATGTCGAGCGTCTCGCTGACGATCGCGGCGGGGACGAGCGAGATCCAGCGCAACATCATCGCCTCGCGGGGGCTCGGCCTGCCGCGGGGATAGCGCGCGCCGATCGCGAACGGAGCGAGGTCGAGGAACGGGGCGGGGTGGAGGCGGGCGGTGCAGGATCTCGCTGCAGCTCGCGATGGGCGGCGGGGCGGTCATCCACCTCGTGCTCGCGGGGCTGCTGCTCGTCGCGATGACCGAGCGGCACTGGCGCCCGGCCCCTCGCGGGGACCGCCAGACGTGGGATCACATGGGCTCGACGCTCGCCTCCGGCGTGCGCGTGATCCGCTCGAGCCGCGTGCTCCTGGGCATCCTCGTGATCGCGCTGCTCGGCGGCGTGGCGAGCGAGTCGCTGGACCGGCTGTGGCCGTACCACCTCGTGCAGGAGTTCGACTTCCCCGCGCTCGCCGGGCTCGGCGAGGTGGGGTGGTTCGGGGTGATCCAGGCGGGGTCGGTGCGCGGCGCGATCGCGGCCACCGCGCTCGCGCCGCGCCTCACCCGGCTGGGCGACACGGCCCACCTCGCGCGCTCGCTGCTTGTGATCACGGTCATGCTGATGGCGGCGGTCGAGCTGTTCGCGCTCTCGGGGTCCTTCTGGATCGCGCTGTTCGCGTTCTGGGCGACCGACTGGGTGCGCGGCGCGGAGCAGCCGCTGCGCATGGCGTGGATCAACCGGGGGCTCGACCCGCGCTCGCGCGCGACGGTGCTCTCGCTGTTCGGGCAGGCCGACGCGCTCGGCCAGCTCGGCGGCGGTCCCGCGCTCGGCGTCGTGGCGACGATCCGCAGCGTGCGCGCGGCGCTCGTCTCCGCCGCGATCGTGCTCGCGCCGACGCTCCCGCTCTACGAGGTGCTCGCGAGGCGCGAGGGGCGGATCCGGCTCAAGCTGCCGCGCTGAGCGGGCCGCGTCCCCGGCGGCTCGGCCGCGCCGCGGCGTCGTCACGTCGCGCGCCGCGCGAGCCGAGCGGTGCCCCGGCCGGACCGCCGGCCCACCCCGAGCGGGGAGGCGGCACCTTGCCACGGCGCTTATCATTCATCAGTGTAAGCAAATTAGCGCAACGCCGGGGTCCGGCCCTGGTCCGGCGGGGGCGGAGTCGTCGCGTCGAGACGCTGGCACGCAGCGGACGCTGCTCGGGAGGGTCACGCCCGCGAGCATCGTCTTCGTCCTCTCCGCCGAATGAGTGGCTGGCGCCCGGTCGACCGCCTACTCCTCGCCATCGAGCGCGGCGGAGGCGATGGGCTCCAGAGCGCGCGCGTCGATCGGCGGGTTCACCAAGCCGCTGCGCACGTCGCGGAAGTAGCGCTCGAGCGGCTCGGCGCGCTGCAGCGCAACGCCGCCGACGATCCGCATTGCGAGCTCCGACACCTCGACCGCGGCGTTCGTCGCGTCGCGCTTCGCGGCGGCGACCTGCACCGCGAGCGCGTGCTGGGCGTGCGGCTCGGCGCGCAGCGCGTCCCAGTCATCCGCGGTCGCGAACAGGAACCGGCGCGCCGCGAGCAGCCGCGCCTCCATGCGTCCGACCTGCTCGCGCACCACGGGATCTGCGCGATCGCGTGCGGCGCGCCGGTCGGCCG
>VGNK01000260.1 GCA_016866055.1 Chloroflexota bacterium
CGCCAGCGACGGCGGCAGCAGGGCGGCTTGGTCGGGGGTGTGCCCACGGTACGGGCGCATGATCATGAGTCATGCGCCCGTACCGTATCGTCGATACCCCGTTCAACCGGCAGGCTCCTAGGCGCGTCGAATGGGCTGACGGGCGGGACCACCGGTCGCCCCGTCGAGCGGCGTGAGACAGCCCGTCCGCCGGCCGGAGCCCGCCCCCCGCGGCGGGTGACCACCCGCCCACCATCCCGCCCCCCGCCGCGCCGGCTCCTGGACCCCTTGAGGCCACCCCCACCCCCGCACTACGATGACCGTTCGAACGGCTGTTCGGCCCCTCCCCGCCGGCGGTCGCGAGGCGGAACCACCCTCCACGCGTACCTCCCGAGGTGTCCCTTGCCACTCGACCGCATCGTTGTCACCGGCGCGCGCGAGCACAACCTCAAGAACATCGACGTGGAGATCCCGCGCGACCGCCTGGTGGTGATCACCGGTGTCTCCGGCTCCGGCAAGTCCTCGCTCGCCTTCGACACCATCTACGCCGAGGGCCAGCGACGTTATGTCGAGTCGCTGTCGGCGTACGCCCGCCAGTTCCTCGGCCTCATGGAGAAGCCCGACGTCGACTACATCGACGGGCTCTCGCCCGCGATCTCGATCGACCAGAAGGGCGTCTCCCGCAACCCTCGCTCGACGGTGGCGACCGTTACGGAGATCTATGACTACCTCCGGCTGCTGTTCGCCCGCGCCGGGATCCCGCACTGCCCGCACTGCGGCAACGTGATCGAGCGGCAGACCGTCCAGCAGATCGTCGACCACGTGCTCTCGCTCCAGCCCGGGACCCGCGCGATGCTGCTCGCCCCGGTGATCCGCCACCGCAAGGGCGAGCACGCGCAGGTCTTCGAGGCCGTGCGCCGCGCCGGCTTCGTGCGCGTGCGCGTCGACGGGCAGGTGCTCGGCATCGACGACAACATCCGCGTCGAGAAGAACAAGTGGCACGACATCGACGTCGTGATCGACCGCGTGGTCATCCCCGCGAAGGGCGACGAGGACCGCGACGCCACGCGGCAGCGCATCTCCGACTCCGTCGAGCAGGCGCTGAAGTTCGGCGAGGGCACGATGCTGTTCGTGCTCGTCGGCGACGACGGCGGCGTCACCGAGGAGCAGACGTTCTCCGAGCACTTCGCCTGCCAGAACCCGGCTCACCCGCCGTACTCGGTCGGCGAGATCGAGCCGCGCAACTTCTCGTTCAACACCCCGCACGGCGCCTGCCCGGCGTGCACGGGCCTCGGCTTCCAGCTGCAGCTCGACGAGGATCTCGTCGTCCCGAACCGCAAGCTCTCGATCGACGAGGGCGCGATCGTCCCGTACCAGCGGATGAGCACGAGCCTGGGGTGGTACCGCCGCCGCCTCGGGGCGCTCGGTGACGCGCTCGGCTTCCGCCTCGACCAGCCGATCGACGAGTTCACGAAGGCGCAGCGCGAGGCCCTGCTCTACGGCACGAAGTCGAAGATCTCGGTGAAGTACACCTCGCGCGGCGGCCGCACCCACGAGTACGACGTCTCGTGGGAGGGCGTGATCCCGAACCTCGATCGCCGCTACCGCGAGACCGAGTCGGACTGGCTACGCGGCGACATCGAGCGCTACATGATCCAGGTGGACTGCCCGGACTGCGAGGGCGCGCGGCTCAAGCCCGAGATGCTCTCGGTCTTCGTCGACGAGCGCTCGATCGTCGAGGTCGTGCGCATGGCGGTCGCGGAGGCGCTCCCCTGGGTCGAGCGGCTGCGCTCGGAGGACGGCCCGCTCAACGAGCGGCAGGCGCAGATCGCCCGGCAGATCCTCCAGGAGATCGCCGCCCGCCTCACCTTCCTGCGCGACGTCGGCCTCCAGTACCTCACGCTCGACCGCTCCGCGTCGACGCTCTCCGGCGGCGAGGGACAGCGCATCCGGCTCGCCACGCAGATCGGCTCCGCCCTCATGGGCGTGCTCTACGTCTGCGACGAGCCGTCGGTGGGCCTGCACCCGATCGACAACGAGCGCCTGATCCGCACGCTCACGCGGCTGCGCGACCTCGGGAACACGGTGCTCGTCGTCGAGCACGACGAGGCGATGATGCGCGCCGCCGATCACCTCATCGACATCGGGCCTGGGGCCGGCGAGCACGGCGGCCGCGTCGTCGCGGTCGGGCCCCCGGACGTCGTCGCGCACGCGGAGGGGTCGATCACCGGGCGCTACCTCTCCGGCGCGCGCTCGATCCCGATGCCCGAGCAGCGCCGCGCCGGCAACGGCGAGCGGCTCGTGATCCGCGGCGCCGCAGAGAACAACCTGAAGCAGGTCGACGTCGGCTTCCCGCTGGGGACGTTCATCGCGGTGACCGGCGTCTCCGGCTCCGGGAAGTCATCGCTCGTCAACGAGATCCTCGCGAAGCGCCTGGCGCACGACCTGAACGGCGCGCGTGAGCGGGCGGGCGAGCACGCGGGCGTCGAGGGGCTCATGCACCTCGACAAGGTCGTCGTCATCGACCAGTCGCCGATCGGGCGCACGCCGCGGTCGAACCCCGCCACCTACACGCAGCTCTTCACGCTCGTGCGCGACCTCTTCTCGCAGGTCCCGGAGGCGCGCGCCCGCGGCTACAAGGCCGGGCGCTTCTCGTTCAACGTGAAGGGCGGGCGCTGCGAGGAGTGCAAGGGCGACGGGTACAACCTGATCGAGATGCAGTTCCTCCCGGACGTCACGGTCCCGTGCGAGGTCTGCAAGGGGGCGCGCTACAACCGCGAGGCGCTCGAGATCCTCTTCCGCGGGCGGAACATCGCCGAGGTGCTCGAGATGACCGTGACGGAGGCGCTCGAGTTCTTCGACGCCTTCCCGGCGCCCAAGCGGAAGCTGCAGACGCTCAAGGAGGTCGGCCTCGGCTACATCCGGCTCGGACAGCCGGCGACGACGCTCTCCGGGGGCGAGGCGCAGCGCGTGAAGCTTGCCACCGAGCTCTCGCGCCGCGCGACCGGGCGCACGATGTACGTCCTCGACGAGCCGACGACGGGGCTGTCCTTCCCCGACACCGAGGCGCTGCTGCACGTGCTGCAGCAGCTCGTCGACGTCGGCAATACGGTGGTCGTGATCGAGCACCACCTCGACGTGATCAAGAACGCCGACTGGGTGATCGACCTCGGGCCCGAGGGAGGCGACCGCGGGGGCTACGTGATCGCCGAGGGCACCCCGGAGGCGATCGCGGAGCACGAGACGAGCTACACGGGGCGCTTCCTGCGCGCGACGCTCGCCAGGCACGGCGGCGGGGCGGCGCCGCCGACGCCTTCCCGGAAGCGCCCGCGGGCCGCCGCGGCCTCGAACGGCGCGAAGGCG
>VGNK01000261.1 GCA_016866055.1 Chloroflexota bacterium
CCCCGACACTTCCCGCCGACGGGCTCGACGCGGCGCGCGCGCCGGCGCCCCACCCCGCCCAGGCGAACGCGCCGGGCGGCGCGCGATTCGCACCGGACGCCGGCTCGGTGACGCTGCACGTCGCGCCGGTCTCCGGCTTCCAGGGCCTCATGCGCGTGCAGGACGCCCTCGGCCAGATCCAGGCCGTGCACGAGGCGACCGTCCAGGCGTACTCGCAGGGCGAGGCGCGCCTGCGCCTGCACCTGCGCGAGCCGATCACGACCGACGAGATCACCGGTGGGCTCACGCGAGCGCTGCAACGCTCGGCGCACCTCGAGACCACGTCGGTGGAGGACCGAACCATCCAGGTGGCGCTCGCGTAGGCGGCCGACCCGGCCGGCACGCGGCCGCCCGCGGCGGGGGTGGACGGGCGGAGATGATGTGCAGCGTCACGCCGGGCCTGCCGGGCGGTCACGCGTGAGCGTGCTCGCGCGCGTCCGGTTGCGGGCGGCGCGCTTGCGGCTCGCGGTCCTCGTCGTCGCGCTCTCGGCGGCGTCGGCGCACCTCGCGATCACGCTTGCGCGCGACCAGGAGCTCGATCTCGCGATCGTCGCGGTCGACGGCGGACTCGCCGTCCTCCTGCTCGCCGCGACCTACGCCCACCTCCGCGCGCTCACGCGCGAACGCCAGCGCCACGCGTTCGCGATGACGCTGATCGACCTCACCCTGCAGCCGCGCCACGTCCACGATGCGGCCGGACGCGCGCTCATGCTGATCATCGAGTCCGGCCTCGCCGAGACCGGGCTCATCGCGATCGCCGAGACCGGCGCACCGGAGATGGAGCCGATCGCGGCGTCGGGCTACCCGGAGGGCTGGGTCGACACCGCCCCGGCGCTCCCGCTGCCCGCGCGGGACGCCGACCCGAGCCTCGCGCGCCACCGCCGCGAGCCGCACCCGTGGGTGGACCCGTTGCTCGTCCCGCTCGGCGCGCGCCCGTGGATCGCGACGGTCCCGCTCGTGAGCCACGACGAGCCGATCGGGCTGGTCCTGTTGGCCGCGCGCCGGCCGGGCGCGATGGCGGATCGCGCGATGCTCCGCCTCGTGCAGGCGCCGCTCGTCGCCGCGTTGCACCACGGCGAGCTCTTCGAGGCCACCTACCAGCGCGAGCGGGACCTCGAGGACCAGGCCACGCGCCATCGCGAGTTCCTTGCGGCCATGGCGCACGAGGTGCGCACCCCGCTCAGCTCGATCCGCGCCTTCGTCGACCTGCTGACGATCGACGGCGTCGCGGTCGCCGGCGCCCCGGGCGGCCCGCGGAGCGAGCTCGTCGGCTCGCTCACGCGCGGTGTCGAGCGCCTGAGCCAGCTCATCAACGACCTGCTCGACGTCGGCGAGGTGCACGACTCTGCGCTGCGCGTGACGCCCGCGCTGATCGACGTCGGCGAGACGCTCCGGCTCGCGGAGACGGTGCTGCGCCCGGCGTTCATGCTGCGCGAGCAGTCGCTGTCGCTCGAGCTCCCGGAGACGCCGATGTACGCGGTGGCCGACCGGCGCCACCTCGAGCAGGTGATGCTCAACCTCCTCTCGAACGCGAACCGCCACACGCCGAAATGCGGGCGCATCGCGGTGCGCGCGGGCCCCGGCGAGAGCGGGTACGCCCGGATCGAGGTGGAGGACTCCGGGCCGGGGATCGAGCCGACCGACCGGCGGCGCATCTTCGAGCCGTACTACCGCGTGCAGCGGCCGGGGGCGCGGTCGGTTCCCGGCTCAGGTCTGGGCCTCGCCGTGGCGCGCCGGCTCACGCAGCTGCAGGGCGGCCGGATCTGGGTGGAGGACGCGCCGGACGGCGGCGCGCGGTTCTGCGTCGAGCTGCGTGCGGCGGCGCCGCCGCGCGCCGTCCAGTCGCGCTGACCGTGGGTTCCATGCTGGCGGCCGGCCGCTGGCGCAACGGATAATCGCGCCTCATGCACCTCGCGCGGCTCGAGCTCACGAACGTGCGCACGTTCCCGCGCCTCGACCTCGCGCTCGCGCCGGGGGCGCACCTCGTGATTGGGGCGAACGCGAGCGGGAAGTCGAACCTGCTCGAGGCGATCGCGCTGCTCGCGACCACGCGCAGCGGGCGCGCCGGTGGCGATGTCGACCTCGTCTCCTGGCAGGCGCTCGCGGAGGAGCCGGTGCCCGCGGCGCGGCTCGCGGCGCAGGTGGAGACCGCGCAGGGCCGCACGGAGCTCGAGATCGCCGTGATCGCGGGCGGCGCCGCGGACCGCGGCATCGAACCGACGCGCGCGTCACGACGCTTCCGCGTGAACGGGGTCGCCCGCCGCGCGTCGGACCTGATCGGCCGGCTCCGCGTCGTGCTGTTCGCCGCGGAGGACCTCCGCATCGTCGAAGGGCCGCCGGGGCTGCGGCGCCGCTACCTCGACATCACGCTCGCGCAGCTCGACCCGACCTACGTGCGCGCGGCGCAGCGCTACGCGCGCGTGCTGCAGCAGCGCAACGGGTTGCTGCGCCTGCTCGCCGCGCGGCGCGGCAAGCCGGACGAGCTCGACTTCTGGGACGATGAGCTCGCGAGCGCCGGCGCGGTGCTGATCGCCGCGCGTGCCGCGGCGCTGCGCTACCTCGCGCGCGACGCCGCCGAGCGCTACGCGGAGCTCGCGAGCCCCGTGGAGGCGCTCACGATCTGCTACCGCCCGGCGTTGCCGGACGAGCTGCGCGCCGCGATCGGCGAGCACGACCTCGCACCGCGCATGCGCTCGGCGCTGGAGGCGGGGCGGCGCACCGACATCGACCGCGGGCTCACGCGCATCGGCCCGCACCGCGACGACATCGCGTTCGCGATCGACGGCCGCGACGCGGGGACGTTCGCCTCGCGCGGCCAGCAGCGGACGATCGCGCTCGCCCTGCGGCTCGCGGAGGTGACGCTCTCGACGTCGCGCACCGGCGACGCGCCCGTGCTGCTGCTCGACGATATCCTCTCTGAGATCGATGCGGAGCGCCGGCGGCGCGTGCTCGAGGCGGCGTACGGGGTCGATCAGGTGATCCTCACGACGCCCGACGCGGACCGCCCGACTCCCGGGGAGCTTCCGCAGGCACGGCGGTACCGGCTGGCGGATGGCAAGTTCGCGCCGGCGTGAGCGGGCGGGCTGCTACGCCTCGCCGAGCAGCGGGTTCGGGGCGGCGCCGATCACGACCTCGAGCGCGCGCGGGCGGACGGCGAGGCGCAGCGGCTCCGCCGCGCTGCAGCGCGCCGTCCGCCCGCGGGCGGATCCGAACCCGCGCGGGCGACCGGCGTCCAGCCGTCCGCGCAACGCGGCGAGCGCCTGCGAGGACGAGCGGAGATGCCGCAGCCGGGCGCCGGGGC
>VGNK01000262.1 GCA_016866055.1 Chloroflexota bacterium
CGCCCCCGCGACGATGATCGCCACGACGAACGCCCAGCGCCCCGGCGCGAACCCCCCGCCGCGGCGCAGGGCCAGCGCCCCCGCCGCGAGCGGCAGCCACGGCGTGAGCCACACCAGCAGGAAGCGCACGGGGTCCGAGCGCTCCCCCACCACGAGCGCGGCGCCCAGCGGCGGGCGGTCGAGGCTCGCGAGGAACGGCGCCGCGAGCAGCAGCGCGGCGCCCGCGGGCAGCGCGAGGTAGCGCACCGCCCCCACCACCGCGAGCGCCGGCGGCCAGCCCACCCGCGCGAAGGCGAGCGCGGCCGCCCCCGCCCACAGCGCCCCGAACGTCACCACGTCCCAGCTGTTCGTCGTCAGCAGCGCCGCGAACAGCACGCCGACGAGCACGAGCGCCTCGGGCGCCGCGAGCCAGCGCCGCCACGTGAGCGGCGTGCCGCCCGCGAACGCCGCCACCGCGAGCGCCGCCGTCACGAGTGACAGCGGCAGCGCGAGCAGGTGCGCGTGCAGGTCCCCGAGCAGGAGCGAGAACGCGGGAAACTCCGCGATCGTCCCCGGCACCACCCGCGTCGCCCGCCACCACCAGAGCGCGTCCCGCGGCACGAGGTCCACCGCGCCGGCCCGGCCGGGGAAGCCCTCCACCCCGAGCGACTCCCACGTCTCGCTCGCCCCCACGCCGTTCGCGGCGAGCAGCTCGAGCACCCCGTGCAGCGGCGCGAGCCAGAGCAGCCCCACCAGCGCGACCGCGCCCGCCACCGCGCCGCTCGCGCGCCGCCGACGCGGCGACAGCGCCTGCACGTCGCCGGCGAGCGCGACCGCGACCACCCCGGCCGCCGCGCCGGCCGTCGCCACCCCCAGGTTGAACGCGATCGCGGGTCCCAGCCCCGCCAGCCGCCCCACGACGTCCACCGCGGTGTGGCCGAGGTGGTAGTAGTTCACGCGCTCACCCGCGAGCCAGGCGTCGGGCGGCGGCAGCCGCTCCGCGCGGTGCACCGCGGTCAGCAGCATCAGGTCCATCGGCTTCTCGGTGTAGATCGCCCCCGGCGCGTGCGTGCGCGCGAACGCGATCAGCACGAGCAGCCCGAGGAAGAGCGCCTCGCCCGCGAGCAGCCGCCGCCAGCGCGCCCGCCACACGCCGCGCAGCGCGGGCCGCCACCACGCGAGCGCGACCCCCGCCGCCGCGAACGCGAGCGTCGCGCCGGCGACCAGCGGCGTGCCGTACGGAGCCGCCCCGAGGTTCGACGCGACCCAGGCGAGGTAGGCGATCGCGAACAGCGCGAGTGGGCGCGCGTAGAGCACGCCCCCCGAGCCGAGCCGCCCGAAGAGCGCCGCCGCCGGCAGCACCCCCGCCGCCCCGATCGCGAGCAGTGCAAGGTACCAGCGCAGCACCTCGGCCACCGGCGGGGCCCGCTACGCCCCGGCGCCCGCCGGCTCGCCGAGCAGCCCGTCCACGAACGCCTCCGGGTCGAACGGCGCCAGGTCGCCGGGCCCCTGCCCGGTGCCCACAAAGCGCACCGGCAGCCCGAACTCGCCGGCGATTGCGAACACGATCCCGCCCTTCGCGGTGCCGTCGAGCTTCGTTAGCATCACCGCGGTCACCTCGACCGACTCCGTGAACGCGCGCGCCTGCGAGAGCCCGTTCTGGCCGGTCGTCGCGTCGAGCACGAGCAGCACCTCGTCCGGCCCACGCGCGAGGTGGCGCTCGATCACGCGACGCACCTTCGCGAGCTCGTCCATCAGGTTCTGCTTGTTCTGCAGCCGCCCCGCCGTGTCGACGAGCACGACGTCGGCGCCCCGCGCCCGCGCCGCCTCGATCGCGTCGAACGCCACCGCCGCCGGGTCGCCGCCCTGGCGCGAGGCGATCACCTCGAAGCCGAGCCGCCGCCCCCACTCCTGCAGCTGCTCGATCGCCGCCGCGCGGAAGGTGTCGCCCGCCGCGCAGAGCACGCGCTTCCCCTCCTGCTGGTAGGCGTGCGCGAGCCGCGCGATCCCCGTCGTCTTCCCGCTCCCGTTCACCCCGACCACGAGCACGACCGCGGGTCGCTCCGGCGCCGGCACGCCCTCGGGGACGCCCCAGAGGCGACCGCGCGCCGTGGCGAGCGGCACCCCCACGATGCGGATCAGCTCGGCGCGCAGCGCGGCGCGCACGTCCGACGCGCGGCGCGGGCTCCCCGCACGCACGCGCTCGATCACCGCCGTGGTCGTGCGTACCCCGGCGTCGGCGCCGATCAGCACCTCCTCGAGCGACTCCCAGAGCGCGTCGTCGACGTCGCTCCCCGAGAGCAGCTCGCCGAGCCGGCCGAAGAACGAGCGGCGCGTGCGCGCGAGCGCCTCACCGGTCGCGGCGTCGCTCTCCCTGCTGCGGCCGAACAGCCTCACGGGGGGCTCCGTCCGCCGCCTCGCGCGCGGCGAGCGGCATGCGTCGGTGGGAGGGTCGCCTCGATCCTATCGGGCGCGCGCGCCTGCGGTCACGCGCGGCACCGCGCTCCGCGCACCGTGAGGCGCTTCGAGCGCGTGGACCCGCTCGTCGCGATGCGGCGCGACCGACGGTCCGCTAGGACGCCGCGGGCAGGTCCCCGAGCCGCAGCGAGAGCACCTGCGACGTCGAGTCCTCGGTCATCGAGACGCCGTAGAGCGTGTCCGCGGACTCGATCGTGCGGCGGTTGTGCGAGATCACGACGAACTGCGAGCGCTCGCGCAGTTCGGCGAGCGTCTCCACGAAGCGCCCGACGTTCGCCTCGTCGAGCGCGGCGTCGACCTCGTCGAGCACGACGACCGGCGCCGGGTTCACCGAGAGCAGCGCGAAGAGCAGGGCGACCGAGGTCATCGAGCGCTCGCCGCCGGAGAGCACCGCGAGGTTCGCGATGCGCTTGCCGGGCGGCTGCGCCACGATCTCGACGCCGGGCTCCTCGTCCTCGGCCGCTTCCTCCTCGGAGGCGACCGCGAGCCGCAGCTGCGCCTGGCCGCCGCCAAAGAAGCGCCGGAAGTACTCGCCGAAGCGCTCGTTCACGAGCGCGAAGGTCTCGTCGAACCGCGCGCGGATCAGCTTCCGCAGATCGCGGATCGCCTCGCGCAGCTCCGCCTCCGCGGCCTCGAGGTCGGCGACCTGCGCGGACAGGTAGTCGTGGCGCTCCTGCTCCGCGCTCAGGTCCTCGAGCGCGTCGACGTTCACCGGGCCGAGCGCGCGGATCGCCGCGCGCAGCTCGTGGATGCGCGCGCGCAGCGCCGCGAGGTCCACCTCCGCGCCGCCGCGGATCGGCTCGGGGAGCGCGCCGGCCCCGGCCCCGGCCACCTCCGCCGCGCCCGCGTCCTCGCGCTCGCGACGCGGC
>VGNK01000263.1 GCA_016866055.1 Chloroflexota bacterium
GACCCGCGCACACGGCATCGAAGGGGGGGGCGATGCTGAGAATAGAACGAATGTTCTCATCACGTCCAGCCCCACGACGCGCGCCGGGAGCCGTCGGGCGGGCCTCGCGGTGAACGCGCCCGCGCCGCCCTCGCGCTTCGCGCTGCGCGAGATGACGCACGACGACCTCGGCGCGGTGCGCCGCATCGAGCGGCGCGCCTACACCGACGCGTGGTCCCGCCGCGTGTTCGAGCAGGAGCTCGGCAACGCCCTCGCGCGCTACGAGGTCGCGGTCGTCGCGCCACCTCCGGCCGGGCACCCGGCCCGCCTGCGATGGCCGCGACGCGACGCGCGCCGGCCCGAGATCGTGGGGTTCTTCGGGGTCTGGTTCATGCAGGACCAGTTGCACCTCGTCACGGTCGCGGTCGACCCGCCGCGCCAGCGCGAGGGGATCGGCGCCCGCATGCTGCTCGAGTGCTTCGCGATCGCGGGCGCGGCCGAGCTCGCGAGCATCGTGCTGGAGGTGCGTGTCTCGAACGAGCGGGCGCGCGCGCTGTACGAGCGCTTCGGCTTCCGCGTCGTCGGGCGCCTCGCGGGCTACTACAAGGACGACGGCGATGACGCGTTCGTGATGACGTGCGACCGGCTCGGCGAGCCTGCCTCCGTCGAAGCGCTTGAGCGGGCGCGCGCGGCCCACCGCGCGCAGCATCCCGAGCTGTGGCCGTCGCCCGCCGACGCGACGGGTGGGCCGGGCTAGTCGGACGCCGCCGCGCTCGTCCGCTCGCGTGGGGCGCCGAGGCGCGGCGTTCCCCGCACGGCGGTGAGGAAGAGAACCACGCCGCCGACGGGGATGACGGCGCACGCTGCGAAGACGCCGGCGTAGGAGGTGGCGCCGGCGACGGCGCCGAGCAGCACGCTCCCGATCGCCGCCCCGACGTCCCAGGCCATCGTGTAAGTCGCCATCGACGAGCCGAGCGCGTCGCGCGAGGAGCGGTCGACGATCAGCGCGACGATCGCGGTCTGCGTGCCTGCGAGCCCGAGCCCGTAGAGCGCGGCGGCGGCGAGCAGGGCGGGTTGCGCGGGCGCGCTCGCCAGCACGAGCAGCCCGGCCGCGGCCAGCAGCAGCGCCGGTGCGACCACGCGCCCGCGGCCGAAGCGGTCGGACAGCCAACCCGAGGAGGAGCGTGCGGAGAGCTGGGCGAGCGCGAGCGCCGTGTAGAAGAAGCCGACGTTGCCGAGGCCGCGCTCGTCGGCGAAGAGCGGCAGGAAGGTGGTCACCGCGCCGAAGGGGGTTGTCACGGTGAGGAAGACCGCGGCCGGCAGGAGCGCGGTGTGGGACACCCAGCGACGGCGGCGGAGCGGCAGGCGCGGGGCACCGCTCGCCTCCGGGGGGTCGGGGTCGCCGACGAGCGCGCCGAAGAGCAGCGCCGCCACGCCGGCGGCGGCGGAGACGCCGTAGGCGAGCTCGAACGAGCCGGCCGAGAGCAGCCAGACGGCGAGCGCGGCGCTGTAGAGCCCGGCGACGGTGTTCGAGGTCTGGTAGATGCCCACGCCGAAGCCGCGCCGGTCGTCCGGGAGCAGTCCGGCCACGATCGCGAGCAGCGCCGTCGTGAAGAGCCCCATCGCGATGCCGTGCAGCGCGCGGAACGCGAGCGCGGTCCACGGCCCGAGGTCCAGCGCATAGCCGCCGAACGCGACGATCGTCGCGATCGCGCCGAGGCGGAGCCAGCGCTGCCGGTGACCGGCGTCGACCCACACGCCGACGAGCGGCCGCGAGATCATCCCCGCGATCCCGAGCGCGCCGACCACGAGCCCGATCACCCAGTCCGGCTCGCGGGCGAAGTCCTTCGGGATCTCGACGAGCGACATGTAGTACGAGACGAAGTAGAAGTGGATCGCGGCGATCGCGAGCAGGTACGTCGGCGTGACGAGCCGCCTCGGCGCGGACGGCGCGTCGCTCACGGGCGCGCCGGGCGGTGGGCGCGGGACGCCCGGCTTCGCGCGATCATCCCGGGCGCGGCGACTTCTTGCGCACGAGCGACACGATGAGCTCCGCGGCGTGCGCGTCGCTCAGCTTCCCCGAGTTCACGACCAGGTGGTAGAGGTAGGGCGAGCGGTAGTCGATGCTGAAGTACTTCTGGTGCCACGCCTCGCGCTGCACATCGGAGTCGCGCACGCGCTCCGCCGCAGCGCTGGTCTCCATCGCGTCGCGCTCGGCGATGCGGCGGATGCGCTCGGCCTGATCGCACACCACGCGCACGTGCACGGCGTTTGCGCGGTCGGCAAGCAGCGCCTGCGCGCCCCGACCGACGATCACGACCGAGCCGCGGTCGGCCAGCTCGAGGATGAGCGACTTCATCGTCTCGATGTACTGGCGGTCGTCCGCGCGCATGTCCGGGACGGCGGTCTCGCCGTAGGTGCGGCCGAGGACGGCCTCGAGCGCGCCCGGCGACATCATCGGATCGACGTTGGTCATCCCGGCGCGCTCGATGAAGGAGCGCAGCATGCGCGTGAGCCGTCCGCCGAGCCCGCTCGTGCGCTCGTCGAAGGAGGCGACCTCCTCCTCGGACCAGCCGAGGGCTGCCGCCGCCTCCGTCATCAACTCGCGGTCGGCGAGCGCGTAGTCGAGCTCGCGCGCGACGCGGACGGCGATCGTGCCCATCGATCCGAGGTGCCCGGTGAGCGTGACCACCGTCATCTCCGGCCTCCCTGCGCCGCCGCGAGATGCGCGGCGATCCCGAGTTCGCCGTCGGCGCGGTCCGGAGGCGGGGGATCGGCGGGGCGCGCCGCTGGCCTCGCGCTCGAGCGGCGCGCGCTACTCCTCGTCGCCGCCCTCGTCGTCCTCGTCGGTCGCGCTCGGGTCGTGCACGTAGACGAGGAAGCGCTCCCTGCGCTCGGCGAGCAGCACGAGCCGGCCGGCCGCTTCCTGCTCGCGGATCCATGCCGGGAGCAGCGCGCCGTGCCCTCGCACCTGGAACGTGTCGCGCTGCAGCCCGAAGCGGCGGCCGTCGACCTCGACGTAGAAGGGCGGGAGGCCGCGCAGCTCGTTGACGTTCAGCACGAAGACGTCGACGTCGCCGGTCTCGAGGATCTCGAAGTCCTCGTAGCCGACGACCGCGGTCCGGGTCTCCGGGTCGATCGAGAGCGGGCGCGGGTCGGCCTGGACCATCGGCATCCTCCTCGAGCAGCCGGGATCATAGGGGCGGGTCCGCGCGCCGGCCAGTCAGCACGCCGGTCGCTCCCGCGAGCCGGTCGCCCCCGCGAGCCGGTCGCCCCCGCGAGCCGGTCGCCCCCGCGAGCCGGTCGCCCCCGC
>VGNK01000264.1 GCA_016866055.1 Chloroflexota bacterium
CACCCGCCCCCCGGCGAAGTCCGGGTGGCGCAGCACGTTCAGCAGGAACGGGATGTTCGTCGCCACGCCCTCGACGCGGAACTCGGTGAGCGCGCGCGCCACGCGCGCGACCGCCGCCTCGAAGCCGCCGGTCGGCGCGTGCGCGATCACCTTCGCGAGCAGCGAGTCGAACGACGGGCTCGTCTCGTAGCCGCTGTAGCCGAAGCCGTCCGTGCGCACGCCGGGGCCGCTCGGCGCCTCGTAGACCGCGAGCCGGCCGCCCGCGGGCCGCACGCTCCCATCCCCGGCGAGCGTCTCCATGTTCACGCGCGCCTGGATCGCGAAGCCGCGCGGCGCCGCCACGCCCGGCGCGTCGAGCCCGAGCTCGGCGAGCGTCGCCCCGGCGGCGAGCCGGATCTGCGACGCGACGATGTCGACGCCCGTGACCTCCTCGGTCACCGTGTGCTCGACCTGCAGCCGCGCGTTCGCCTCGATGAACGAGAACGGGCTCTTCAGCGCTACGGATCTGCCTGCGCTCACTGCGCTCGCTCCGGCGAGCGCGCTCCCGTCCTCCGGGCCGACGTTCACCAGGAACTCGAACGTTCCCAGGTTGGAGTAGCGCACGCTCGTCGCGAAGCGCACCGCGGACTCGATGATCCGCTCGCGCAGCGCCTCCGGCAGGTGCGGCGCCGGCGCCACCTCGATCACCTTCTGGTAGCGGCGCTGCACGCTGCACTCGCGCTCGCCGAGGTGCGCTACGCCGCCGTGGAGGTCGCCGAGGATCTGCACCTCGACGTGGCGCGCGCGCGGGATGAACTCCTCGACGTAGAGGTCGCCCGAGCCGAACGCGCTCTGCCCCTCCGAGCGGCAGCGCGCGTAGGTCGCCTCGATCTCCTCCTCGCGCGTGACGGCGCGCGTGCCGCGGCCGCCGCCGCCGGCGACGGCCTTGATCATCATCGCGCCGCCGGGGCCGAGCGAGCGGAAGAACGCGCGCGCCTCGTCGAGCGAGACCGCCTGGTCGCGGCCGCGCAGCACGGGCACGCCGGCCGCGGCGGCGGCGGCGCGCGCGCGCCCCTTGTCGCCGAAGAGCTCGAGCAGCTCCACGCTCGGCCCGACGAAGACGATCCCCTCCTCCGCGCAGCGGCGCGCGAACGCCGCGCTCTCCGCGAGGAAGCCGTAGCCGGGGTGGATCGCCTCGCAGCCCGCGTCCCTCGCCGCGGCGATCAGCGCCTCCGCGTCCAGGTACGCGGCCACGCCGCGGCCGGGGAGCGCGCGCGCCTCGTCCGCCACGCGCGCGTGGAGCGAGGCGGCGTCGTCCTGGGAGTGGACGGCGACCGTCCGCAACCCGAGGTCCGTGGCGGCGCGGATCACGCGGATCGCGATCTCGCCACGGTTGGCGACCAGCAAGCTCCTGAAGTTCATCCTCGGTTCCTCACCGCTCAGGGTTGACCCCTGCGGCGCGCGGCGCGCGGTGCGCCGCGGCCGCGCCCGCGATTGCTGCTGTTTCCGCCGACAGGTGTTCGACAGGGTGCATGATGACGCAATGATGGCGCGTCCGAAACCCCGCGTCTGACGCCGGACGTCGCACGGCCGTGCGAGGAGGCTGCCCCGGTGACCGCAAACCCGCATCCAGTTCGGCGCGGGGATCGCGCGGCGCGCCGCCGCGCGGGTGCTCGACCGGCCGCGCTCGCGCGCGCGGCCACGAGAGGGAGGCTCCGGCAGATCTCGACGACGCGCTCGAGCGGGATCGCCTCGGCGCGATGCCCGTCGCGCCCGACCACGGTCGTCGCCGTGAAGAGCGAGTTCAGCACCGCCTCCTCGGTCGCCTCCGCGACGCCGGCGAAGAGCGGGCTCAGCCCCGCGTCCGCGGGCGGGCTGCCGCGCCGCGTCGCGAACGCGATCGCGTAGTCGCCACTGCCGTGCGCGAAGTGCGAGCCCACGGCGGCGAGCGCGTAGATCGCGCGCCGCGCGAGCCGCCGCAGCTGCCGCGCGTCGAGCGCCGCGTCCGTCGCGACGACGAGCATGCACGAGCCCGCGCCCCCGCTCGCGCGCGCCGGCGCGGCGAGCCGCTCCCCCAGCGGCACGCCGCGCACCCGCAGCGAGCCGCCGAAGTTCGTCTGGGCGAGCACCGCGACGGTCGCCGCCGCCCCGCCCACGGCGACCACGCGCGACGACGTGCCGATCCCGCCCTTCCAGCCGAAGCACACCGTCCCCGTCCCGGCGCCCACCGTCCCCTCGCGCACCGCGCCGCCCGAGGCGGTGCGGATCGCCTCGACGACGTGCCCCTTGGTGATCGGCCGCCGGCGCCCGTCGCTCAGCCAGCCGTCGTTCGTCTCGCCCACGATCGGGTTGAGCGAGCGCACCTCCTCGTTGCCGGGGAGCGCGAGCATGTACCCGAGCAGCGCGTCCGCCGCGCGGAACGTCGAGAGCGTGCCGGTCAGCACGATCGGGCTCTCGATCTCGCCGAGCTCCTCGAGCTGCGTCACGCCGACGAGCTTCCCGAAGCCGTTCGCGACGGCGAGCCCACCCGGGACCTTCTCGGCGAAGAGGTTGCGGCCGTGCGGCAGGATCGCCGTCACCCCGGTGCGGATCGAGTCGCCCGCGATCACCGTCGCGTGCCCGACGCGCACGCCCTCCACGTCGGTGAGCGCGTTGAGCGCGCCGGGCGCCAGCTCGCCGATCGCGATGCCGAGCTCGCGCGCCCGGTAGCGCTCGCTCACCGCCGTCGCGACCCCACGCGCGTCACGCGCCCTCGCGCCCGCCGCTCTCGATGTACCGGATGTGGCTCTCGTAGTGCGGCGCGAGCACGTCGTCCGCGTACCACCGCCCGTAGCGCGCCCACAGCTCCGGCGGCATCGACATCGCCAGCGCGCTCACCAGCCGCGTCGTCGCGTCGCACCACGCGCGCGCCTTCTCGAGCGTGAGCGCGCGGTCCTCCGCCGCCCAGCGCTCGTTCTGCTCGTTCTCGTCGACGCCGGAGGGCGGGAGCGGCTGCACGCCGGCGAGCAGGCGGTGCAACTGCGCGGCGTTCGACGACTGGTAGCGCGCGAAGTGCGCGTACACCTCGCGGCTGCTCCAGGGGGTGCCGTCGGGCCGGTGGAGGTTGGGGCGGTCGGCGCCCTCGTCGAGCAGCGCGTGCAGGCGCTCCCACGCCGCGGCGCCCTCGCGCAGCGCCCGCAGGCGGTGGGCGACCGGGTGCTCCCCGGGTCGCGCGGCGGCTGGATCGCGCTCCGCTTCGGTCATCGCGTGCTCCGCGGCGTGCGGGCGCACGCTAGCAGACGCGCGCGGGC
>VGNK01000265.1 GCA_016866055.1 Chloroflexota bacterium
GCCGTACGCCGCGCCGAGCGCGGGCGCCACCGCCGGCGGCGCGAATCGCAGCGCGACGCGCGTGTCGCCGGCCGGAACGGGGATCGCGGTGAAGGCGAAGAAGGCGCGCTCGATCGGCCGTGGCACGCCGTTGACTTCCGCGCGCCAGTAGGGCGAGTACGGCAGGCGGAGGAAGAGAAAGCCGTCGCGCGGCGCGTCCACGCGCAGCTCGCGCGTATTGTACGTGCCGCGAATCGTGCGAACGGCGGCGGGCACGGCACCCGGCGCCGCGGCCCCGGACTCGTCGGCCCCGGGGAGCAGCAACGTCGACGTGCGGCCCGCGCGCAGCGCCTCCAGGGTCCGCGTATCGCTCGCACGCGCGGCCCCGGGGTGGAACGCGGCCTCGGGAAGCGCGCCGAGATCGACGCCCGCGTCGCGGGCGTGCTGCGCGCGCCGGATGGCGATGAGCTCGCGGGCATAGAGGCTCCGCACGTCGGCGTTCATGCCGATCGCGCTCTCCGGCGGCTCGCTCAGCGGCCCGACCGCGCCCGGCATCACCACGTTGCGCACGTGCCCCCAGGCGACCGTGGACGTGTCCACGACGGCGAGCGCCACGAGCAGCCCGGCGAGCCGCGCGGCGGCGGCGGGCCCGGGCCTCCGTGCCCCGGCGAGCAGCACGAGCGCGAGCACGGCCATCGCGAGCATGAATCCGAAGAGCGGCCGCGTGAGCGCGGCGCCGCCGTGCAGCGCGACGTAGAGCGTGACCGACCCGGCCACGCTCACGCCGAGCGCGCGCACGGCGAGCCGGCGGCCCGCGCGCGTCGTGAGCGCGGCTTCGAAGCCGAGCCCCGCGGCGAGGATCACCAGCCCGTAGAGCCCGAAGCGGAACGCCGAGTCGCCGAAGTGGTTGACGGCGCGCAGCGGGGTGGGCCACGCGAGCACGAGGCTGAAGAGCAGGCTCCACGCCGAGAGCAGCACGACCGTCGTGCAGACGCCGAGCATCAGCAGCAGCCGCGCGCGCCACACGGAGCGGCTCAGCACGAGGCCCACGAACGCCAGCGGCAGCGTCAGCACGCCGAGGTAGCCGTAGCCCAGGTGGCCGGTGGGCGACGTCGCCGCCGTCACGGGCTGCCAGACGCGCCGGACGTTCTCGAACCCGACGTCGGGCGTGCCGGCCGCGAGGAGCTCGAGCGGCGAGCCCGGCCGGAGGAATCCGTACGAATAGACGCGCGTGCCGCTGGACGCGCGCACGAGGTCGCCACCCTGCGAGAACGTCACGAGGGCCGGGAGGACCGCCACGAGGCAGCCCACCGCGAGCGCCGCCCATGCCAGCGGCGGGACCGCGCGGAACGCGTCGCGCGCGGATGCCTCGCCGGGCGCGCGCACGGCGAGCACGACGACGGCGAACAGCGGCACGAAGACCGCGCTCCAGTAGAGCGCCAGGTGGTTCACGCCGACCGCGAAGGCGACCAGCGCGAGCGCGAGGGTCGCGAAGGTCCGCCCCGCGGGCCGGCGCACGAACGCGAGGAGCGCGGCGGCGACGAAGAGCGCGTACGCCGTGTGCTCGAGGCCGATGTCCGAGAGGGTGAGGACGGCGCCCGGCGAGAACGCGGCGAGCGCGGTGACGAAGTAGACGGTCCGCGCCCGCTCGAACACCTGGCGCGCGAGCGTCCAGAACGCGACCGCGACGAGCGCGGGCACGAGCACCGCGAAGTAGAGGACGTACAGCGTGTGGAACGACGCGGGGTGGACGCCGAGGCGTCCCGCGGCCCACACGGCCGCCCCGATCGCCGCGAACACCGGCGTCGTGGTGTTCACGCCGAGCAGCGCGATGTAGTAGAACGGCAGGCCGTCGCCGAGCGCGGGGTTCCACCACGGGATCTCCCCGAACCGGCCGAGCGCGTGAAAGATGTCGCGGTAGAAGCTGTAGAGGCGCAGCCAGTCCCAGTAGAGCGCGTCGCGCGCGAGCAGCGGGGCGGCGAAGGAGGCGCCCGCGACCAGCGAGAGGCCGAGCGCCCACGCCGCCTGCGGGAGGACGGCGCCGCGCTCACGCACGTGTCCGCTCCCGCGCGTTCACCCCGCGGTACGTGCCCCACAGCTCGACCATCCGCTGGGTGACGAGCTCGGGCATCGCGCGCCACGGCCGGCCGTAGCGCCGCACGAAGCGCACGTCGCGCTGCACGCCGCGCAGGCAATTCACCACGAACCGCGCGGGCGACTGCGCGAACGCGGGATCGAGCCGCCGGACCGCGACGCCCTCGCGGAACGCGCGCGTGTAGATCTGCGCGAGGCTCTCGTCGTGCTCGTGATAGACCATCGCCATCGGCTCGTAGGCGATCTGCCACCCGGCGGCGAGCGCCCGCCGCGCCCACTCGCGGTCCTCGAGCCCGGGCAGCGTCTCGTCGAACGGGAGCTGCTCCCACACCTCGCGCCGCACCACCGCGTTCGCGTTGTGGAAGAAGGTCTGGCTCGTCTGCCGCCGCGAGCCGAACGGGAAGCCCGCGAGGAGGTTGCGCTGCTCGTACGGCCGCGTGTCCGCGAGCGGCAGCTGCTTGCCGTACGCCGCGCCCACGGCGGGATCGGCGAGCGGCTCCAGGAGCCGCGCGAGCCAGCGGTCGTTCGCGGGCACGCAGTGCGCGCTCACGAACACGCACGCGCGCCCGCGCGCCGCCGCGCAGCCGACGTTGAGCGCGCGGCCGTACGTGAAGTCCGCGGGCGCGATCGTCACCACCCGGCTGCCGAAGGCCTCCGCGACGTCGCGCGTGTCGTCCGTGGAGCCCGAGTCGACGAGGACGAGCTCGGTGTCCGCGTGATCCTGGAGCCGGATGCCCGCGAGCAGGCGCCCGAGCGCCGGCGCTTCGTTGCGCGCGCGGATCACGATCGAGGCGGCGGGCCTCATTCGAGCATCCCCAGCGTGATCAACGTCCCGGCGGGGATGTCGATCGTCGCGCGGCGTCCCACGAGGCCCGCGGCCGCGCGCGGCTTGAGCCCGATGCCCGGCGGCGCGACGTCCACGGCGTCCGCGGTCAGCGCCTGGCCGCGCACGATGTCCACGCGCGCCACCAGGCTCGGATGCCGGCGGTCGCGCTCGGCCCACTCGCTCGGCTGGACGCGCTTGGCGCCGTCGCCGAGCGCCCGCGCGACGAGCCCGAGGTCGCCGGCGAGCGCGGCGAGGCCGTCGGCGTCGAAGCCGCCCGCGCCGAACGGCACCGCGACGACGCTCGCGCCGAGCGCGACGGCCGCCGTCGCGAGCGGCGCCGAGGGCGCGCGCAGCGCGAGGC
>VGNK01000266.1 GCA_016866055.1 Chloroflexota bacterium
GACCGCGCGCGCCTCCGCGCCGGCGGAGGGCGCCCCGGGGCGCGCTACGCGAGCACGACGCGGGCGGCCCGCTCGTCGGCGCGCGGGTGCAGGAACTCGCGCCGCAGCCCGAGCGCCTCGTCGGTCTTCCGGATCGACTCTGCGCCGTCGCGCACGGTGCCCGCGAGCGCGCGGATCGCGTCGATGTTCTCCGGCGTGACGATCGCCTCGTTGTCGACCTGGTAGGTGTAGTACGCCTCGGCACCTTCGACGTTGAGGATGTCCTCCCAGATCGCGACCTCCCACATGTCGCCGCGGGGGCGGCCGAGGTCGCGCATCATCTCCTGGGTGCTGTTCAGCGCCGTGATGCCCTCGCGCTCGCGCACGAAGGCGATGCGCGGGGCCGCGCGGAACGCCGCGAGCACCTCGTCGCGCGTGGAGGGCCTCGAGAGCTCGACGAACCAGTAGTGGATGTGCCCGTGCGTGTGCGCGGCCTTCGCCGCGATCGTCACGAGGTCCAGGTCCGGCATGACGTCGCGCGCATCGGGACCCTGGTGGCTCGGGATGTGCCGCTCCGGCACCACCGTGTCCATGATCCCGCCGCGGTCGGACTCCCACGGATCGGTGGCGCGGCGGATGAGCACGCCGCGCGCTCGCTTGAGCAGACCGGCGCCCTTCAGCGCCCCGAGCGTGCGCACGATGCTCGTCGTGTTGCACGAGACGACGCGGGTCGCGTCGCGCCCGAGCGCCGTCTCGTAGTTCGCCTGGGCGACGAAGGAGTGCCCGGTGAGGGCGTGGGCCTCGCCGCCCTGGAAGATCGACTTCACGCCGGCGGCGCGGTAGCGCGCCAGGTTGTGCCCGGCGACGCCCTTCGGGGTGCAGTCGACCACGACGTCGCTCTCGGAGAGCATCGCGTCGATCGTCCCCGCGATGGGGATGTCGGCGGCGTGGAAGACTTCGAGCCGCTCGGGGGCGGCGGCGTAGATCGGGATGTCGAGCGTGACGGCGGTCTCGACGCGGTAGTCGGTCGCGACGTCCGCGACGCCTACGAGCACCATGTCGGGCTGCAGGCGGACGGCGTCCGCGATCCGCTTCCCGATGACCCCGTAGCCGTTCACGCCCACGCGGATGCGCTTCGCCATGCGCTGACCTCCATGCTGCAGCGACCCGCCCGGTTGCACCGCGGGCCCGATCCCACGCTACGCGGCGGGCCGCGGACCCCCACCGGCCGAAGGAGGGGGCGGTCCCGGGACGAACGGCACCCGGCCCGCCGTTCGGCGGTGCCTCGCTACGGGGCGGAGGACGGAGCCGCGGGGTCGAACGCGTGCGCCGCCCACGGCTCGAGCGCGAGCGAGAGGACGAGCGCGGGCATGGCTCGCGCAGCCTGCCCGGAGGCGAGGCGCCGCGGCGGGCGACGGCGCAGCGCGGGGCGCGCCCCCGCGCTCAGCCGGCGGTGCGGTATCGCGCCACGACGCCGCCCGCGGCCGCGAGCGCCTCGTGGTCGCGAGCGATGATCGGGTGCGTGCCGCGGGCGAGCGCCGTCCGCAGCAGGTACTCCGCAGCCTCCGGCGCGATCACCGACGGGTCGAACGCGATGGTGTCGACGAGCCCCGCGGCGAGCCGCTCGCGGATCGCGGCGGGGTCGCTGGAGAGCGCGGCGCTACCGCCGGCCGCGGCGAGCATCGCGTCGACCTCCGCGGCGCGCTCCTCGCGCGCCTCGAGCACGACGGCCGGCCACACGCGCTTCACCACCTCCTCCACGGGGGTGCGGATGTCGATCGACGTGTGGAAGCGCAGCGCCGCGCGCGCCTCGCCGTCCAGCGCGGCCTCGAGCGCGGGCGCGATCACCTGGTCGCCGGCGATGACGAGGTCGTGAATCCGCGCGCGCGCGAGCGCCTCGCCGATCGCGTCCGCCGCGGCGGAGGCGAAGCACTGCAGCTGCGTCGCCTGCGCGTGCTGGACGTGCCCGCGTCGCCAGCCGCTGCGCGACCCGGCGCGCGCGCTGCCCCACGTGTCCATCGCCACCTGGGCGTCCTGCGCCACGTCCGACGGGCGCACCGTGATCAGCCGCAGCTGCGTCGTGTCCGCGAGCGCGACGAGGCACGGCGTGTCGTCCTGCAGCACCTCGGCCAGCGGCAGCAGCGCCGGGTAGTCGCCGACGTGCACGCAGGTCGGCAGGGGGACGCGGAGCGTCTGCGTGCGCCAGAGCCCGCGCGCGTGGTTCGCGAAGATCGCCACGCCGCGCGTGCTCCGGTCGAGCCCCTCCGCGAGGTACTCGCGGACGCGCTCGATGTCGTCGCGCAGCGAGCGCGCGACCTCGCCGTGGGGAAGCGCGATCTGCTCGGCCGCGTGGAGCTGCTTGCGCAGCAGCACGGCCGCCTCGTGGAGCCCGCGGCCGCTCACGCACCAGTCGACGTAGACGCTGAGCACCGGCGCCACAGACGGCTCCCAGCGCACGAGGTGCTGCGGCAGCGCGAGGGCCGAGGCCGCGTGCGGATGGTGGGTGATCGTCGCTGACATGGGCCGATCCTCTCGAGTCCGCTCGAGGTGGCGTACCGACCCGACGGTACGGCGGCTCCCCGTCGGCAGGCGCGGTCGAAGGTCCCGCCGGTCGGGTGACTCTGCGCACTGCGCTCCGGGGTTGCGGCGCCGCACGATGGACGCGTCAGCGGACCTCCAGGACTGCACGCGTCGATGTCGCCCCCACGCCTGCGGCTCCCCTCGCGCACCCCGCGTCGCGAAGAGGCGCCGCGCGTGCTCTTCATCGACCCCGCCGCGCGCTGCGTCGCCTGCGCGCGCGGCGCCGAGGTGCTCGAGCTCACCGGGAACGCCTCCACCCTCCGCGACGCGGTGGCGATCACCGACGCGCTGCACCCCAACGCGTTCGTGCTCGCGCGTCCGCCGCTCGACGCCGGTGAGGTCGAGACGCTGCACGCGCTTCGGGCGCGCGCCCCCGGAGCGCACGCGGTCGTGCTCAGCCCGCACCGCAGCCCGGGTACGCTCGTCGACTCCGTGGTGGCGGGCGCGGGCGCCTACCTGCCGCTCGACGTCTCGCTGGAGTCCCTGCTCGACGCGATCGGCGCGGTCGCCGCCGGCGGAGTCGCGTTCGACCCGTGGTCGGCGCGGGTGCTGCTCGAGCGCTTCGGCCGCGGCCACCTGGAGGACGCCAGCGGGCTGCTCACGGAGGAGGAGCGCGCCGGGCTCTCGGCGCTCGCCTCGTCGGAGGCGGCGGGGTCGCCGGCCGCCAGGCGCGCCGCTCGCGCGTGCGCCC
>VGNK01000267.1 GCA_016866055.1 Chloroflexota bacterium
CGGCCCCCCCCCCCCCCCCCCCCCCACCGGCGCCGGGGGCGGCGCCCCGGGTGGATGGTACGCCGCGTGGGGAGGCCGGGCGGAGGAGCGAAGCGCGCCGCGCGCGGGCGCGGCTAGGGCCGCTGCGTCTGCGCGGTGTCGGGGGCGGCGGGCGAGCGCACGAGCCCCCGCAGGCGCGACTGCAGCCACGGCCGCACGGCCTGGAGCAGCGCGATCGCCATCGGCGCCGTGAAGATCGTCGCGGCCACGAGGCGCTGCTTGAAGTGCCAGTCCGAGTAGAGCTGCCAGTAGTAGGAGAGGTACATCAGCATCGCGGTCGTCGCGAAGACGGAGGCCGCGAGCGCAGGCGCGCGGTGCGGCCGCAGCGCGGCGAACGGCACGAGCCAGACGAGGTACCAGGGCCAGAACCACCAGCTTGCGGTGAAGAGGAAGAGGAAGATCATCCACGAGGCGGCGTTGGTGAGCGTGGCGAAGGAGGGGTTGCGCGGCAGCCGCCAGATCAGCACGCCGTATCCCAGCAGGAAGAGCGAGCCGAGCGCAACCTTCATCACGTAGGTCGCCTCGGCGACGTCCATCCCGCGGTACTCGATGAGCAGCGAGACGAGCGCGGAGCCGGTGGAGGCGAGGATGTGGTCGCCCTGCCGCGCCAGCGCGTGGTAGAGCGAGCCGTCGACGATCACGGGACCGAAGAGCGCGAGGCCGACCGCGAGCCCAGCGGCGAGCGAGCGGGCGAGCGCGCGCAGCGGGATGTCGGTGCGCAGCACCATCCAGATCATCACGAGCGGCGCCAGGACGATGAGCGTGTACTTGACGGCGACGGCGAGCGCGAGCAGCGGGAAGACCGTCGTCCACCACTTGCGCACGATCGCGTAGAAGGCAGCGAGTGCGAAGGCGGCCATGACGATGTCGTTGTGCGCGTTGCCCGCCGTCTCGAACAGCATCAGCGGGTTCCAGCCCACGAGCACGCCGGCGGGAATCGCCGTGCCCGGCCGGATGCGGCCGGCGATCAGCATGACGAGGGTCGTCGCGATCACCAGGAACGCGGTCGCGATGAGCTTCTGGCCGATCACGTTCGGCCAGAGCGAGGAGCCGGCGAACGGGAGCGGGGCGCCGGAGATCACGTACCAGAGCGGTCCGTACGACGACGCGTAGTCTGCCCAGGCCGGGACGTGCGGGTAGAACGGATCGTCGCGGTTTCCCTCGGGCGGGGTGGTCATCGGGTTGTCGCCGTGGACCCAGAGCGTCCGGGCGTCGGCGATGTTGTGGTAGACGTCGTGCGCGCCGACGGGGTTGATCGGGATGAGCGTGGCCGAGAAGACGACAACCCCGCCAAGCACGATCCAGAGCGCCGGGCGGCCGGCGACGCGTCGCGCGAGCCACGCCGCCGCGGCGAACGCGGCGAACGCGCAGAGCACGATCACGAGGTAGCGCACCGCGCCGATGCGCCCGGTGCCGAGTACGACGGCGAGCGGCTGGTGCCCCTCGACGATGCCGTGGTGCTTCCAGATCGCGAGCGGCCAGAGGAAGCCGACGAGCAGCGCGACCTCCAGCACGACGCCGGCCAGCGCGAGATCGACGAGCCGCCCTCGGGGCGTCTGGCTCTCTGCCGGCGGGTCAGGGGGCGCGACGTCCGTCGCCATGGGATCCAGCGTGCCCTCCATCGGGCATAGGGTCGAGGGGGGTGTTTCGCCGCGGTCTCGGGTCTTGGCGTGGTGTGGAGCGCGCGACATTGTCTCCCAACGCCGCGTTGCCCGCGAGTGCGGACGCGACCGCGCGGCGACCCCGCGCGCCGGCTCCCCTATGCTGAGGGCGCGCCCTCGGGGCGGACCCGCCGGGTCGCGCGCCGGTAGCTCAGGGGATAGAGCATCAGTCTTCGGAACTGAGGGTCGGGGGTTCGAATCCCTCCCGGCGCGCCAGCAATAGAGCCATTCCCTCGATAACGTTGCGCGACTGCGGGCCCGCCATTGGCCTAACGGTGGACAGTCGGCCCAGCAACGCAGCAACTGACCTAGTACGGAGATGAGCTCGCGACCAATTCGAAATGCCTGGACCAAGGCGTCGCGAGCATCCCCATGACTCGGTCACGCAGTCAGTCCTCATCGCGCTTGGCCGCGACTACGAGAAACGCGCGCGAGGTCCCCCGTCTGAAACGAAGGCCGAGGGTGAGACGTGAGAAGCGCTCGGTGCATTGTCGGACACGCTCCGCGACTTCCTCAGCATGCGATTTCCGGCCCAGGTGGTGATAGACGACCAAAGTCTGACCGCGACTGAGGACATTCACGGCCGGCTACTCCGCCTACGGATTGCGCTGCCAGATGCGACCGTTGAGCACGGTCGCGAAGATGACCCAGCCCAGATAGGGGAAGAGCAGCCACGCCGCGCCGCGATCCAGCCGAAAGAAGCGGCGGATCGTCTCCACGATCGCAGCAAGCATCACCACGATGATCAGAAACGCGAGGTCGATCCGCTTCAGCCCGAAGAAGACCGGCGTCCAACTCGCGTTGAGCACGAGTTGCAGCGCGTAGGCGGCCAGCGCCGTCCGTGTTGCCGCCCGCACCGCTCCGTCAGCCTCAGGAGCAGACCCGCGCCTCCAGATACGCCATGCCGCGACCCCCATGCCGAGATACAGCAGCGTCCACACCGGGCCGAACAGCCAAGAGGGAGGATTCCAGGTCGGCTTGGTGAGTTCGGCGTACCAGACAGGGATCGCACGCGCGGTGATCGCTCCGCCAATCCCGCCGACCGCGAGCGGTATCGCCAGAGAAATCACGAGCGCGATCAGGCCACGGCCTGAACGTTGACCGCGCTGCGCGTTCCCCATGAGGGGCGAGTCGCCCTGGGTACTCATAGAGCAACGATACAGAGCGAGCCATTCTGAGTCGCGTGAGCCCCCCGGGCTCACAGATCGCCTTACCGGACGGTCCCTGCTCCGCACAGAATTGATGCATGCCCGGGCGACCTGACCCCCTGAAACGGATCCAGCGCGAGAGTGAGAATCGCGCTGGGCGGAAGGGGGCTGTTTGGTGACGCAGCGACGCCGACTTCCCGAACTTGCGGACGACGAACTCCGAGAGCTACCCGCGCGAGACGAGAGGACGCGGTGATGCAGGCGGTGCTCCGCCGTGCGCGCGCGTCCGCGCCGGCGCTGGTGGTGCTCGTCGCGTTCAGCGCGATCGCGGCCCTCGGCGGGTGCGCGAGCGGCGCGGACTGGGCTGCGGACGGGGCGCCGCCCGCCCCGCG
>VGNK01000268.1 GCA_016866055.1 Chloroflexota bacterium
CGGCGCCGTGGAGCGCTCGCCGCTCCCCGTGTATGCGCCCGGGGGCGTGACCCCCGAGCGCGTCCGCGCCTGCCTCGACGCCGGCGCCGCGGGGGTTGCGGTCGTCTCGGGCGTGCTCAGCGCGCCCTCCCGCGGAACCGCGATCGATGCCTACCTCGCCGCGCTGGCGGGGGTCGCCGCGTGACCTGCGCGACGCAGACCGGCTGGTCGCACGCGCTCTGGGACGGCGCCCGCCCGGAGGCGGAGCGCTGCCTCGCGCACCCCTTCGTGCGGGGCCTCGCTGACGGCACGATCGACCCCGCGCGCTACCGCGACTTCATCGCGCAGGACGCGTACTTCCTCGAGGTCTCGGGTCGAGCGCGAGCACGGCGTCCTTCTCGACGAGGCTCGCGACGCGCACGGCGATCACCTCGGGATTCGGCACGCGCGCGCGTTTCGGGGCGATCCGCTCCATCCAGACCCACGCGATGGACCGCTTCCGCCCGCGGTGGAGCGGGGAGCACGCGAAACGATCGGCCTCCTCGCGCACTTCCGGCAGCGCGAGCGCGACGCGGCTGACGTCGACCTGCGTGGCCATGAGCGGGTTCCCCTGACGAGGGTACGCCCCTCGACCGGGCGGCGTACGCTCGGGTGCCGGCGAGGAGGCAATGCCATGGCCGAGGACCGTGACGCGCTGCTCAACCATTACCGGCACACGCGGATGGAGCTGCTCGCGGCGATCGAGGGACTCACCGACGTGCAGATGAGCGAGCGCACGCTCGACGGCTGGTCGGTGACCGATCACCTCGCACACCTCGCACTGTGGGACGAGGTGCGCGCGGCGGAGGTCGAGCGGATCTCGTCCGGCCACGCCTCGCTGTGGAGGATGAGCGGCGAGCAGGACGCCTCGTACAACGCGCTCGGCTACGACCTGCGCCGCGCGATCTCCGTGACGCAGGCGCGCTGGGAGCTCGTCACCTCGCGGCAGCGTCTGCTCAACGCGATCGTTGCGGCGACGCCCCGCGGGCTCGACGTGAGCCTGTACGGCGAGGCCGGCCTGCGCAGCGGACACGAGGACGAGCACACCGGCTGGATCAGGCGCTGGCGCGGCGAGCGCGGCTACTGAGCGCGCTGCGCCGCGCGCCCGTGCGCGAAGCGCGCGCGGGGTCGTGGCTCAGCGCCCCTGCGCCTCCGCCCCCTTCGGGACAAAGCGCATCGAGAGCGAGTTCACGCAGTGCCGCGTGCTCTTCTCGGTGAAGCCTTCGCCGACGAAGACGTGGCCGAGGTGGCCGCCGCAGGCAACGCACCTGATCTCGGTGCGCATCCCGTCCGGGTCGGGGAGGCGGCGCACCGCGCCGGGGATCTCGTCGTCGAACGCGGGCCAGCCGCAGTGCGCGTCGAACTTGTCCTCCGAGCGGTAGAGGGGAGCGTTGCAGCGCCGGCAGATGTAGGTCCCCGCCTGCCAGAAGTCGTCGTATTCGCCGCTGAACGGCGGCTCCGTTCCCTTGCGCTCGATCACGTAGCGCTCGAGCGCGTTCAGCTCGTTGTGCTTCGCCAGATCCATCGCCGCACCGCCTCTCCCGCATGCCCTACCGTAGCACCGCGGCGAGGCCACCCCGACGCGACGGTCGAGCAGAGCGCCGCGACGAGCCTACCGCCGCTCGACCCAGCGCTGCGACCCGGTCTTCGCGGCGTCGGTCTGCCCGACGATCCAGCGCAGCGCGCTTCCGAACCGCAGCGCGAGCGGCAGGCTCATGTCGTCGGAGGTGTTCGCCACCTCGCGCACCGCGCGCACCGCGACCGGGTTGTGCTCGGCGATGCGGTTCGCGATCTTCCACGCGGTCTCCATCAGCATCTCGTGCGGCACGACGCGGCTGACGAGCCCGGCGCGCAGCGCGGTAGCCGCGTCGATCGAGTCGCCCGTCAGGATCATCTCCATCGCCATCGGGCGCGGGATCATCCGCGGCAGCCGCTGCGGCCCGCCGCCACCGGGGAAGAAGCCGTGCACGATCTCCGGGAGCCCGAACTGCGCGCGCTCGCTCGCGATCAGGAGGTCGCAGCGGAGCGCGAGCTCCAGCCCGCCCGCGAGCGCGTGGCCGTTGATCGCCGCGATCAGCGGCTTCGGGTGCGCCTCGGTGGCGCGGCCGTAGACGAACCCCTCGACGTCGTGCCATGCCGCTCCGCTGTCGCCGCCGGCCGCGCGCTCCTTCAGGTCGGCGCCCGCGCAGAACGCGCGGCCCGCCCCGGTGAGGATCGCCGCGCGGATCCCGCCGTCCTCCGCCACGCGCGCGAGCCCGGCGGCGAGCGCCCGCCCGAGGTCGCGGTTCATCGCGTTCATCGCCTCCGGGCGGTTCAGCGTGAGCAGGGCGACGTGCCCCCGCGTCTCGAACAGCACCGCCTCGTTGCCATCGGCCATCGTGTCGCCTCCCCTCGCTGCCGGTGCGGAGCATGCGCGGGCCCGGGCGCGGCGCCCCTCCGCCCGGGCCCGCGCATGCTACTCCTCATGTAATCTGGCGCGCCCGGCGGAGCTCCGCTTCGGGAAGACGCCGGGGCGCGGGCAGACGGAGGCACGGCATGACGAGTGGACGGGGGCGCGAACGGTCGCCCGCATCCCGCAGCCTCGAGGGCCGCGCGGCGCTCGTCACCGGCGCGAGCCGCGGCATCAGCGCAGACATCGCGCGCGAGATCGCACGCGCCGGCGCGTCCGTCGCCGTCTGCGCGCGCACCGAGCAACAGCAAGACGAGCGGATGCCGGGCACGATCCACTCCGTCGCCGCCGAGATCACCGCGGAGGTCGGACGCGCCGTCGCGATCTGCCTCGACATGCGCGACGTCGACTCGATCCGCGCGGCCGTGGAGCGGACGGTGGCCGAGCTCCGCGGCCTCGACATCGTCGTGCACAACGCCGCCGCGCAGATGCCCGGGACGATCGATGACTTCCAGCCGCGTCACCTGGAGCTGATGTGGGCTGTGAACCTGCGCGGCCGGTGATGCTGATGCACACGCGCTGCCGGATCGCGGCGATCGGGTTCGCGGGAAAAGACGCCGAGCCGCTCGCCGTCATCGCGTCCGTTCAGACGATCGAGCAGGCACGCACCGAGCTCAACAGGGCCATCGCGGGGGGCGAGCTCAGCGAGGCGGCTCGGCGCGCTGCGGTCAGGGCCGTTGCCGACATCGACGCCTGCATCGCCGCCCGTCCGGCCACGGCGCCCGCCGCGGTCCCCCGCTGAGCGACCAGCGCCCCGCGGCCG
>VGNK01000269.1 GCA_016866055.1 Chloroflexota bacterium
CCGACGGCGCGAGCACCGAGCGCCTGGCGCGCCGGCTCGCGCGGCGGGCGCCGCCCCCGACCGGCGACCTCGTGAACGTCTTCGAGCGGGTCGTCGAGCGGGCCGAGCCGGAGCTCGTCGCGCACTACGCGGCGTTCGCCGCGGCCGTCGCCGGGGCGCCGCGGCTGCACCTCTGCGGCTCGGGGCCGGCGGTCTACCTCTTCGTGCGCGAGGACGCGAAGGTCGCCGAGCTGCGGCGCGACCTCGCACGCACAGGTGCGGCGGTGATCGAGGCGCGCACGCTCCCGCGCGTCGAGGCGCTGCGCCTCGAGCCACTCGCCGGCTGAGGCGCGCGGTGGGCCCGGCCTTCGACCTCGAGGCGGCGCGCGCGCTCTTCGCGGGCTTGATCGCCGGCGCGATCGCCGGCCTCGCGACCACCGCGATCGCGCTCGTCGCGCTCTCACGCAACCCGGCGCTGCGCGCGCGCCTGCCGATGGCGCTGCCGCTCCCCGCGCTGGGGGTGGTCGCCGCGAACGCGATGCTCTTCGCGTGGACGCTCGTCGGGCTCGTGCTCGGGGCGCTCTGGCGCGGCGTCAGCCAGCCGGCGTTCTCGATCGCGGTCGCGGTCGCGGTGCTCGCGCTGCTCGCCGCCGCCGCCTTCGTGCGCGCGCGGCTCACCTGGCCGATGGGGATCACGGCGGTCGTCGCTGCCGTCGCGTTCGCCGGGATCCTCCCGCTGCTCGCGGGCGGGTGACGCCGCGCGCGGCGGCCTCGTATGCTCGCCGGGACGCCGGGAGGAGGGTGCGCTGGAACTCACGAACGGGCTGCAAGCCGCGGTGATCGAGATGCACGTGCACACGGTCGCCGGGTCGTCCGACAGCATGCTGGAGCCCAACGAGCTCGTCGCGATCGGCCGCCAGATCGGGCTCGCCGGCGTCAACATCACCGAGCACGACAAGGTGCTCGAGCCGCACGGCCGCCGCGCGTTCGTCGAGGCCCACCCCGGGTTCTTCGTGAACTTCGGGATGGAGGTCTCGACCGACCTGGGCCACATGATCGCGGTGGGGCTCGACTCCTACCTCCCGGGCATCCGGCGCGCCGCGAAGTTGCGCGAGGAGCTCGACAAGGTGGGCGGGTTCCTGATCGTCGCGCACCCGTTTCGCCGGCTCTTCGACCCCGTGACTGCGATGCGCACGGGGGTGAAGTTCGAGATGACGGCCGAGGAGGCCGCGGAGCGGCTCGAGGTGTTCAAGATCGTGCACGGGATCGAGATCGCGAACGGCGCGAACACGCCGAAGGAGAACTACTTCGCGTGGGAGGTCGCGCGCATCCTCGGGCTGCCGGGGACGGGCGGGAGCGACGCACACTCGACCTCGGGCATCGGGGTGTTCGCGACGGGGTTCGAGCGCGAGATCGACTCGGCGGAGACGCTGCTCGAGGAGCTACACGCCGGCCGCTTCGAGGCGGTGCATCGCAGCAAGGCGGGGCGCTGGGTGCGCTTCGAGGACGGCAGCATCGAGGCGGCGCTCGAGGACCCGGCGGCGGCGTCCTAGCGGCGGCGCCCTGACGGCCGCGTCGAGCGGCCCTGGCAAGGCGGGCGGGTGCCCGACGAGTTCGTGGCGATCGACCTCGAGACGACCGGCCTCCGCCTGGAGGAGGACCGGATCACCGAGATCGGCGCGACGCGCTTCGACCGCGCGGGGCGCGCCGAGACCTTCCACGCGCTGGTGAACCCCGGCCGCCCGATCCCGCCCGAGATCCAGGAGCTCACCTCGATCACGGACGCCGACGTGGCAGGGGCGCCGCTGTTCTCCGTGGTGGCGCCGCGGCTCGCCGCGTTCGTCGCCGGGCGCGCCGTCGTCGGGCAGAACATCCAGTTCGACATCGCGTTCCTTGCGGCGGAGGGGGTGCCGATCTCGGCGCCCACGTACGACACGTGGGAGCTGGCCTCCGTGCTGCTGCCGACCGCGGAGCGGCTCAACCTCGGGTCGCTCGCGGGGCTGCTCGGCGTGGCGAGGCCGGTCGCGCACCGCGCGCTCGCGGACGCCGAGGCGGCGCGCGATATCTTCCTCGCGCTGCTCGCGCGGCTCGACGCGCTGCCGCGCTCGCTGCTGGTGGAGCTGCGCGCGTTCGCCGCGCGCGGGCGGTGGGGCGTGCTCGACCTGATCGACGATGCGCTCGCGCGCGGCGGGGGGTCCGCGGCCCCCGCGGTGAGCGACGAGGAGGCGGCGGCGATCGTCGCCGCGCTGCCGCCGCCGCCCGCCGGCGCGCCGCCCCCGCCACTCGAGCCGGCGGCGGTGCGCCGCGCGGTGACCGCCGGCGACCTCGACGCGCTCTTCGCCGCCGCCGGGCAGCGCCGCGGCCTCTTCCCCGGCTACGAGCGCCGGCCCGGCCAGCAGTCGATGGCGGAGGCGGTGCGGCGCGCGCTCGAGCACGGCGGCCACCTCGCCGCGGAGGCGGGGACCGGCACGGGGAAGTCGCTCGCGTACCTGCTGCCGGCACTGCTCAACGCGCTGCGCAATGGCGACCGCGTCGTGGTCTCCACGCACACGCTGAACCTGCAGGAGCAGCTCGCCGCGCGCGAGATCCCGCTCGCGGCGGCGCTCGTGGAGGCGCACGAGGGCGCGCCGGCGGGGTCGCTGCGCGCCGCGGTGCTGAAGGGACGCGCGAACTATCTCTGCATGGAGCGCTGGGCGGCGGTGCGGCTCGACCCACGCCCGCGCACCGAGGCGGAGGCGCGCCTCTTCGGTCGCGTCGCGACCTGGCTGCCGGGCACCGCGAGCGGCGACGTCGCCGAGCTCTACATGACCTCCGCGGAGGAGCCGGCGTGGGCGCAGCTCAACGCCGACGGGGCCGACTGTCTCGCGCGGCGCTGCTCGTTCGTGCGCGACGGGAGCTGCTTCGTGCTGCGCGCGAGGCAGCGCGCCGCCGCCGCGCACGCGGTCGTCGTGAACCACGCGCTGCTGCTCGCGAACGCCGCGCGCGACGACCAGGTGCTGCCGCCGTTCCGGCAGCTCGTGATCGACGAGGCGCACCGGCTGGAGGACGTGGCGACGCAGCACTACGGCGCCTCGCTCTCGCTGCGCGAGCTGCGCGAGGTGCTCGACGGCGCGGGCGCGGCCGACCGGCACGGCCGGCCGGGGATCGCCGCGCGGCTGCTCGCCGCGGCGCTCGACGGCCAGCCGCTCTCGCTCGCGGCCGGGCTGCGCCCGGTGGCGGCCCA
>VGNK01000270.1 GCA_016866055.1 Chloroflexota bacterium
GGCCGCGCCGGTCCCGCTCCCGCCGCCGCCGCCACCCCTGCGCGCGCCCGGGCGTGGCCGCCCGGACGATGACCGCGAAGCGACGCGCCCGAAGGTCCTCGCCGCCGGGTGACCTCCCGGAGCGACGAGCGGGCGCGCGGGGCGGATCGTGGATCGCAGGCGAGCGCAAAGGGGGGAACGCGTGTGGTACTGGGGCGATGGAGCATGGATCTGGATGCCGATCATGATGCTGCTCTTCTGGGTTCCGCTGCTGCTGGTGATCGCGTGGGGGCTGCGCCAGATCACCGGACCCCGCGACGAGGGTCGCGGCGGCGATCGAGGCGCCCCGGAGGACCCGCGCGAGGTGGTGCGGCGCCGCTACGCGCGGTGAGATCACGCGCGAGCAGTACCAGCAGATGCTCGACGATCTCGGCCGGTGACCGTCGATCGCGCGCTGCTGGCCGGCGCGGCACTCGCCCTCGTCCTCGGCGTGGCCGGGTGGCTGCTGTTCGCGCGTGGCCGGAGCTTCGACTCGCCCGGCGAGCGCATGTACTTCACCGCGCGCAACGAGGCGGGCGACCCCATCGCTTACAGCGGCGTGACCGCGCCGATGATGGGGAGCCTCTCGTGCGCCTCCTGCCACGGCCCCGACGCGCGCGGCGGCACGCGCCGGCTGCACATGTCGCTCGTGTCTGCGCCCGACATCCGCTGGTCGACCCTCGCCGGCGACCACGGGCACGCCGGCGACGCGGACTGCTACGACCTCGGGGCTTCCGGCTCGCCGTCGTCGAGGGACGCCACGCCGACGGCCGCCCGCGCGACCCGCTGATGCCACCCTGGCGGCTGACCGAGGCCGACCCCGCGGCGCTCGCCGACTCCCTGCGCTCCCTCCCCGACTGAGGCGCGTCGCCGCGCCCGCACCGCGATCCGCTACCGTCGGCGCGCCGCGCGCAGAGCGCGCGACGGCGGGGAGGGGGGACCGTCACGATGGGACGGCTGCACCGCACGAAAATCGGGGACGCGGAGCTGATCGCGCTCCAGGACTCGTGGGCGCGGGTGCCCGCGGCCAACTTCTTCCCGGACGCGACGCCGGCCGCCTGGGAGCCGTACCGCGAGTTCCTCGACGCCGAGGGACGCATCACGCTCAACCTCGGCGCGTGGCTCGTGCGCAGCGGAGGGCGCCTCGTGCTCGTCGACACGGGGCTCGGCGGCCGTCCGACGCAGATGCCGCTCGCGGAGCCGACCTCGCTCCCGGCGGTGCTCGAGGCCGCCGGGGCGAAGCCGGCGGACGTGAACGTCGTCGTCTTCACGCACCTCCACTTCGATCACACCGGCTGGAACACCGTCGACGAGGGCGGCCGCGCCCGCCCGCTGTTCCCCAACGCGCGCCACGTCGTGCAGCGGCGGGAGTGGGAGTACTGGACCGCGGCCGACGACCGCCGCGCGGCCTCCCGCCACGACGCCGTGCTCGCGCCGCTCGCGCAGGCGGGGCTGCTCGACCTCGTCGACGGCGAGCACGCGGTCACCCGGGAGGTCGTCACGCTACCCACGCCGGGGCACACCCCCGGCCACGTCTCGTTCGTGATCGCGAGCGGTGGCGAGCGCGCGTACCTGATCGGCGATGCCGCTCACCAGCCGGTGCAGGTGAGCGAGAGCGACTGGTGCCCCGGGGCGGACGTCGACAAGCCGCTCGCGCGCACCTCGCGGGCGGCGCTCTTCGACCGCATCGAGCGCGAGGGCGCGCTGCTCGCCTCCGGCCACTTCCCGTTCCCGGGCCTCGGCCGCGTGGCGACGGAGGGCGGCCGGCGGGTGTTTCGCGCGCCGTGAGCGCATGCCGCCGGGCGGCGGCGCGGACGCGCGTCGCGCTGCGCCGGGAGGGGCCGCCGCGGCGCGTCGATTGAACGCGCGGCGGCGCTGCCCTACACGTGAGCGATGCGATGGCGACTGCGGCGCCCCTTCTACGGCTGGTGGATCGTCGGCGCCGGGGTGGGCATCTCCGGGCTCACCTCCGCGCTCATGTACCAGGCCTTCGGGACGTACATCGTGCTGCTCGAGCGCGAGTTCGGCTGGGGCCGCACGATGCTCGCGGGGGCGTTCTCGATCGCGCGCATCGAGGACGGGATCGTCGCCCCGGTCCAGGGCTGGGTGATCGACCGCGTCGGTCCGCGCGCGGTGATGCGCGCGGGCGTGATCGTGCTCGGCGCCGGCTTCCTGCTCTTCAGCCGCGTCGACTCGGTGGTCGGCTTCTACGCTGCGTTCCTCGTGATGGCGTTCGGGGCGGAGCTGAGCGGCTTCCTCTCGATCACGACCGCGATCGTGAACTGGTTCGAGCGGCGGCGCTCGTTCGCGATGGGAATCGGGCTGCTCGGCGCCGCGGTGGGCGGGTTCGCGGTGCCGCTCGTCGTGCTGGCGCTCGAGACGTTCGGGTGGCGCGCGGTAGCCGCGGGCTCGGGCGTGCTCGTGCTGGTCGTCGGGCTGCCGCTCGTGCAGGTCGTGCGCGGGCGCCCGGAGCTGTACGGCGAGGTGCCGGACGGCGGACCCCCGCGCGACTGGCGCGAGCCGGCCGCGGACCAGCCGGCCGCCGAGCCGCCGGGGCCGCAGTTCTCGGCGCGGCAGGCGATGGCCACGCGCGCGTTCTGGTTCATCTCGCTCGCGCACGCCGCCGCCGTGCTCGTCGTCTCGGTCGTGCAGGTGCACTTCGTCGCGCACGTCGAGGCGATCGGGCTCTCGCTCACCGGCGCGGCCGGCTTCCTCACGCTGATGACCGCGATGAACCTGATCGGGCGCGTCGCGGGCGGCTGGCTCGGGGATTTCTGGTCGTCGCGCGCGGTGATCGTCGCGTGCCTGCTCGCGCACGCCGCGAGCCTGCTCTTCCTCACGTTCGCCACCTCGCTCTGGATGGTCGGCGCCTTCGCGGTGTTGAACGGGCTCGCCTGGGGGGCGCGCGTCCCGGTGATCGTCGCGCTGCGCGCGGAGTACTTCGGGGCGCGCTCGTACGGGACGATCATGGGGTTCTCCTCGCTCGTGGTGACGATCGGCTCGGTCTCGGGGCCGGTGCTCGCGGGGCTCTCGTACGACCTCACCGGGAGCTACGCGAGCGGCTTCACGGCGCTCGCCGTGCTCGCCGCGCTCGGGTCGATCTTCGTGCTGCTGCTGCGGCGCCCCGCCGCGCCGGCGGCCGCGGCGCCGACGACGGGGGGGGCGGCGCCGTGAGC
>VGNK01000271.1 GCA_016866055.1 Chloroflexota bacterium
CGCGACGGCCTCCACCCGCCGCGGGCGCCGCACGCACCCGAAGTCGGCCAGCGACCACGCCGCGCGCGAGCGGATCGCGAACGACCTCGGGGCGACGCTGGTGGTCGAGGCGGCCGCGGGCACCGGCAAGACGACGGCGCTCGTGACGCGCATGGTCCGGCTGCTGGCGACCGGTCACGCCGAGCTCGACCGCGTCGTCGCGCTGACCTTCACCGAGGCCGCCGCCGGCGAGCTCAAGCTGCGGCTGCGCGGCGCGATCGAGCGGGCGCGGCACGACGGGTCGCTGCCCGCCGCGGAGCGCGAGCGCCTGACCGACGCGCTGCCGCACCTCGAGCAGGCGCGCATCGGCACGATCCACTCGTTCTGCGCCGACCTGCTGCGCGAGCACCCGGTCGAGGCGGGAATCGACCCGCTGTTCGAGGTCGCGCCCGAGGACGTGGCCGGCGACCTCTTCGGGCGCGCGTTCGATCGCTGGTTCGAGCGCCAGCTCGCCGACCCGAGCGAGGGCGTGCGCCGCGTGCTGCGCTGGCGCTCGAAGAGCGGCGGCAGCGCCCGCGGCACACTGCGCGCGGCCGCGCGCAGCCTCGTCGACCAGCGCGACTTCGCGACCCCGTGGCGGCACCAGGCATTCCCGCGCGACGCCGAGATCGACGCGATCGTCGCCGAGCTCGCGGACCTCGTGCGCTGGGCCGACGCCGGCGACCCGGAGGACCACTTCGTCAAGGCGCTCCGCGAGCTCGCCGCGTTCGTACGCGATGCGCAGCGCCGCGAGCAGCACCAGGCGCGCGACCACGACCGGCTGGAGGCCGGTCTGCGCGAGCTCGAGCGGCAACGCAAGCCCTGGACCTGGCGCGGCTTCCGTCGCGCGCCGGCGGCGTTCCCGAAGGAGGAGCTGCTGGCACGCCGCGACGCGCTCAAGGAACGTCTCACGGCGTTCGTCGCGGCGTCGGGCGAGAACCTGGCGCCGCTGCTGCGCGACGCCCTGTGGGATGTGGTGACGTCCTACGAGGACCTCAAGGAGCGCTCCGGCTGCCTCGACTTCCTCGACCTGCTGGTACGCGCGCGCAACCTCGTGCGCGACGACCCGGCCGTGCGAGCCGACCTCCAGCGCCGCTTCACGCACCTCTTCGTCGACGAGTTCCAGGACACCGACCCGCTTCAGGCCGAGATCCTGCTGCTGCTCGCCTGCGCCGATCCGGGCTGCGCCGACTGGCTCGCGGCGCGACCCGTGCCGGGCAAGCTGTTCCTGGTCGGCGACCCGAAGCAGTCGATCTACCGTTTCCGGCGCGCCGACGTCGCCCTCTACGAGGGTGTCAAGCAGCGACTCCTCGCCGCGGGCGCGTCGCTGGTGCACCTCACGGTGAGCTTCCGCGCCGTACCCGAGCTGCACCGGCTGGTGAACGCGGCGTTCGCGCCGCGCATGCGCGGCACGACGCCGAGCCAGGCGTCGTACGTCCCGCTCGAGCCGCACCGCGAGTCGTACCCGGCGCAGCCCGCGATCGTCGCGCTGCCCGTGCCGCACCCGTACGGCAGCTACGGCACCATGGTCGACTTCCGCATCGAGGAGTCGCTGCCCGACGCGGTGGCGGCGTTCGTCGACTGGCTCGTCCGCAAGAGCGGCTGGACCGTGACCGAGCGCGAGCGCGCCGAGGAGAGGGTGGCGATCGCCCCGCGCCACGTCTGCGTCCTGTTCCGCCGCTTCCGCTCGTTCGACCGGGACATGACGCGTCCGTACGCCCGCGCTCTCGAGGCGCGCGGCCTCGCGCACCTGCTGGTCGGTGGAGGGTCTTTCCACCAGCGCGAGGAGGTGGAAGCGCTGCGCCACGCGCTCGGGGCGATCGAGCGTCCGGACGACGAGCTGCTGGTGGTCGCGGCGCTCAAGGGCCCGCTGTTCGCCCTGCCCGACGCCGCCCTGCTCGCCTTCCGCGAGACCGTCGGCAGCCTGCACCCGTTCCGCCAGGTGCCCGACGACGCGAGCGCGCCGGTGCGCGAGGTCGCCGACGCGCTCTGCATCCTGCGCGACCTGCACCGCGGCCGCAACCGGCGCCCGATCGCCGACACCGTGAGCCGCCTCCTGTCCGCCACCCGTGCACACGCCGCTTTCGCGATCTGGCCGAGCGGCGAGCAGGCGCTGGCGAACGTCGCGCGACTGCTCGACCTCGCGCGGCGCGCAGAGCGCCGGGCCTCGACGTCGTTCCGCGGCTTCGTGCAGCAGCTCGAGGACGACGCCGAGCAGGGCGAGGTGCGCGAGGCGCCGATCTTCGAGGAGGGTACCGAGGGCGTGCGCATCATGACGGTGCACCGCGCGAAGGGCCTCGAGTTTCCCGTGGTGATCCTCGCCGACATGACCGCGAACGAGGCGCCGAAGGAGGCGCAGCGGCACACCGACCCCGTGCTCGGGCTCTGCGCCCAGCGCATCGCGGGCTGCTCGCCGCAGCAGCTGCTCGAGCACGCGACGCTCGAGATGGACCGCGAGCGCGACGAGGCGACTCGCCTGCTCTACGTCGCGGCGACCCGCGCGCGAGACCTGCTGGTGGTGCCGGTGCTCGGCGACGGGCGCCACGAGGGCTGGCTCGCGGCGCTCGAGCCCGCGCTGCACCCCGTGCCCGAGGCGGCGGCCGTGCCGGAGGCGTGCGAGGCGCCCGGCTGTCCGAAGTTCGGCCGCGACACGGTCGTCGGTCGGCCGTCGGACGCGCGGCTGCGGGGTGAGCCGGTGGTCCCGGGCGTGCACCGCCCGGAAGCCGGAGACCACCGCGTGGTCTGGTGGGACCCCTCGCTCCTCGATCTCGGCGTGCAGGAGACCGTTGGCCTCCGGCAGCAGCGCCTGCTCGCGAACGACGAGGGCGGCGTGCGTGCCGGGGAGAGCATCGCGGCGCACGACCGGTGGCGTGCGGTGCGCGCGTCCGTCCGCGAGACCGCCTCGGTACCGAGCGTCCGCGTGGTGACGCCGAGCAGTGGCGTGGCGGCGACCATCGCGACCGGCCCGCAGGTCGCGGTCGCGCTCGAGCGCGTCGCGCGGGCCGCAGGAGCGCGGCCGCACGGCGCCCGCTTCGGCGCGCTGGTGCACGCTGTGCTGGCCTCGGTCCCGCTCGACGCGGGTCCCGACACGGTCCGCGCCACCGCGGCCCTGCACGCACGGGTACTCGGTGCCACCGACGACGAGGCCGCCGGCGCCACCGACC
>VGNK01000272.1 GCA_016866055.1 Chloroflexota bacterium
GCGCACGCCTGCGCGACCGGCTCCGCCTTCGCCGGCTCCGCCTCGAGCCGCAGCCGCGGCACCGTCTCGCCCTCGACCAGCCGCGGCGCGTCGGCGGGCACGGCGACGAGCGGCAGCCCCGCGGCAGCCCCCTCCGGCAGACAGGCGTCGGCGTCGATCACGACGGTCGTGCCCGGCATGGGGGCTCCTCTCTCTCCGCGTTGCCCGAGGGGGGGCGCTATGCTAGCGTTTCAACGCACGAGCGCTTCGCCGCGCTCTTCGTTGCACGCCTGAGGGCGCCCGCGACGCTTCCCACACCCGACGACCCGCGCCGCCGCCGGTGCAACACACAGAGAGCGCCTCCTTACGCGATGCAGACCGCCGAACGCAAGCACGAGATCATCGAGTCCTTTCGGCGCCACGACGGCGACACCGGCTCGTCCGAGGTCCAGATCGCGCTCCTCACCGGCCGCATCAACCGGCTCACGGAGCACCTCCGAGCGCACAAGCACGACTTCTCCACGCGCCGCGGGCTCCTCAAGCTCGTCGGCCGCCGTCGTCGGGAGCTCCGCTACCTGAGCCATACGGACGTCGACCGGTACCACCAGGTGATTCAGGCTCTCGGGCTGCGCCGCTAGCGCAGCCCTCAACGTTTTGGGGCCGGCGGCCACGAGGACGGCGCGGCGGCCCGGAGCGGGTGTAGACGAGAGACGAGAGACAGAGAAACCAGACAGGGACGAAGCGCGATACGGCACCAGCGGACCCGTCGTCCGCGTGAGCGGCGCCCGAGGCCGAACCCACGGAGCCCCGCACACCGAACCCACGCCTCGCGAGGCGCACGCCCGCCCCACCCGGTGGGCCGATCGGACGAGTCTCGCCCCCCGCGTGACCGCCGCACGTCTTCCCCGACCGCTGCACGCGCCGTGGACGCGCCCGCGTTCCGCCGCCCGCACAGCGACCGAGCCGTGATCTAAGGATTGGCAAGGAACTGTGACGACCCAGACCCCGACCGAGTCGCGCCAGGCGCGCACCTTCTCCCGCGAGATCGAAGGCAAAACCCTCGAGATCTCCACCGGCCTGCTGGCCCCCGCGGCGCTCGCCGCATGCACCGTGCGCTACGGCGACACCGTGCTGCTCGTGACCGTCTGCGACGGCGACCCCCGTCCCGCCATCGACTTCTTCCCGCTCACCGTCGACTTCGAGGAGCGGATGTACGCCATCGGCAAGGTGCCGGGCTCGTTCTTCCGCCGCGAGGGACGCCCGGGCACGGAGGCGACGCTCGCCGCGCGCATGACCGACCGCCCGATCCGCCCGCTCTTCCCGAAGGGCTTCCGCCGCGAGGTGCAGGTCGTCTGCACGCTGCTCGCCTCCGATCGGGAGAACCCGGGCGACGCGCTCGCCACGATCGGCGCCTCGACCGTGATCAACCTCTCGCCGCTGCCCTTTGAGGGGCCCGTCTCCTCGGTGCGCGTTGGCCGGATCGACGGCGAGTTGAAGGCGTTCCCGACCTACGCGGAACTGGACGAGTCGGACCTCGACCTGATCGTCGCGGCGACGAACGACTCGATCGTGATGATCGAGGCCGGCGCCCGGCAAATCCCCGAGGCCGAGTTGATCGAGGCGATCGAGTACGGCGAGCGCATCTGCCGCCAGATCAACGAGCTCCAGGCTGAGATCGTCGCCGGGCTCGGCCGCGCGAAGATGGCGTACGACCGGCCGGTGGAGGATGCGGAGCTCACGGAGCGCGTGCGCGCGGCGCTCGCCGGTCGCGACCAGGAAATGCTCGACGCCGTCAAGTTCGAGGGCTTCCGCGGCATCGACGAGATGGGCGCGCGCGTGCTCGCGTCGCTCGCGGCGCAGCTCCCCGAGTCGGCGGCGGCGCTCCACCCCGGGGCGGTGCGCGCGGCGACGGAGTCGCTGCTCAAGGCGTTCGTACGCGAGCGCGTGCTGCGCGACAACCAGCGCGCTGACGGCCGCCGCGCGGAGGAGCTGCGCGAGATCACCTCGCAGGTCGGGCTCCTGCCGCGCGTGCACGGCTCGGGGCTCTTCCAGCGCGGGCAGACCCAGGTGCTGTCGGTGGCGACGCTCGGCGCGATCGGTGACCGCCAGAAGATCGACTCGATCAGCCCGCAGCAGTTCAAACGCTTCATGCACCACTACAACTTCCCGCCGTTCTCGGTCGGCGAAGCGCGCTTCCTGCGCGGCCCCGGGCGACGTGAGATCGGCCACGGGATGCTCGGCGAGCGGGCGATCGAGGCGGTGCTCCCGCCGTTCGAGAAGTTTCCGTACACGGTGCGCATCGTCTCCGACGTGCTCGCGTCGAACGGTTCGACCTCGCAGGCGTCGATCTGCGCGGCGACGCTCGCGCTGATGGACGCCGGTGTGCCGATCGACGCGCCGGTCGCGGGGATCGCGATGGGGCTTGTGACGAACGCGGATGCGAGCGAGTACCGCGTGCTCACCGACATCGCGGGCATCGAGGACGCGTTCGGCGACATGGACTTCAAGGTCGCCGGCACCGAGGGCGGCGTGACCGCGGTGCAGCTCGACATCAAGCTGCCGCGGCTCCCGGCGAACTTCCTGCAGGAGGTCTTCTCGCGAGCACGCGAGGCGCGCATGGCGATCCTCGGGGTGATGACGCGCGCGATCGCGACCCCACGCGAGGAGGTCGGCGAGCACGCGCCGAAGATCATGGTTGTGAAGATCGAGCCGGAGAAGATCGGCGCGCTGATCGGGCCGGGCGGCCGCGTGATCAACGCCATCATCGCGCGGACGGGCGCGGCGATCGACGTCGAGCCGGACGGCACGGTGTTCGTCTCTGGTGCGGACGCGGCCGGCGTGCGGCGTGCGGTCGGTGAGATCGAGGGCCTGACGAAGGAAGTGAAGGTCGGCGAGGTCTACGAGGGGCCGGTGACGCGGCTGATGGCGTTCGGCGCGTTCGTCGAGATCCTGCCGGGCAAGGAGGGCCTCGTGCATATCTCCGAGCTCGCGGAGGGCCGCGTCGAGCGCGTCGAGGACGAGGTGAGCGTCGGCGATCGCGTGAAGGTACGCGTGGTGGAGATCGACAACCTCGGGCGCATCAACCTCTCGCGTCGGGCGATGCTCGGCGGCGGTGACGGCGAGGGCGTCGGCCTGAGCGAGGACGAGCTCGAGGAGGACGGCGGCGGCGGGCCACCGCGCCGCGGCCCGCGCGGCGGCGGTC
>VGNK01000273.1 GCA_016866055.1 Chloroflexota bacterium
GCACCGCCTCGACCGCGCGGAGGATCGAGGGCGGGTCGTGCGCGGTGACCGGCGGCAGCCACGGCACCTCGCCCCAGCCGGCCGCGCCGCCGGCGAGTTCCAGTCGCACCGCGACGTTGCGCACGTGGTCGACGCGGCCGGTCGCGATCACGAAGGGGCGCAGCAGGGGGACGTCGAGCGGGCGCGCCTCGAGGCGCGCGATCCGGAGCGCGCCGCCGCTCTCAGTCACGGCGCGACGGGCGCTGCGCATCGAGCGAGCGCACGAGCGCCGTGAGCAGCGCGATGTGGGGGACCGCCACGCCGAGCGCCTCCGCGCGCCGCAGCGGCTCCCCGAAGATCGCGTCGACCTCCGTCGCGCGGCCCTCGACGAAGTCGATCATCGTGCTGGGCCGGTAGACGGCCATCGCGTCCGTGGCGGCGATCATCGCGGCGGTGACGCCCGTGGGGTCGAGCCGCGCGCGCTCCCCGTGCGCCGCGAGGTCCGCGTTGCCGGCCGTCGCCACCTCGCCGATCGTCGCGGCGGCGGCGGCACGCAGGCCGGGGTCGGCGAGGATGCGGTCGGTCGTGATCCCGCCCGCGGTCACCGCGAGCCCGTTGAACGGGATGTTCCAGCAGAGCTTCTGCCAGCGCGCCGCGAGCAGCGAGGGCGACGTCGTGACCTCGACCGCGGCACCCTCCCAGAGCGTGGCCGCGGCGGCGAGCGCGCCGGGGTCGTCCTCGAGGTGGCCGATCGTGACAGGCCCGTAGTCGAGGTGGTGCACCTCCCCCGGCTCGCCGCGGTTGATGCAGGTGAACGCGAGCCCGCCGAAGACGCGCGCGGGGCCGAACCACTCCGCGAAGCGCTCCTCGAGCCCGAGGCCGTTCATCAGCACGAGCACGCGCGTCCGGTCGGCGACGCACGGCGCGACGAGCGCGCGCGCCTCCTCGATCGCCGTCGCCTTGAGCGCGCAGATCACCCAGTCGACCGGGCCGATCGCCTCGGGGCGGCGGGCGATCGCCGGGCGGTCGAGCGCGAAGTCGCCGTCCTTGCTCCGCACGCGGAGCCCGCGCGCGGCGACCGCGTCGAAGTCGCGCCGCATCAGGAAGCGCACGTCGTGCCCCGCCTGCGCGAGCCGCGCGCCGTAGTAGGAGCCGACCGCGCCGGCGCCGATCACGGCCACCGTGCTCACGGACCCGCGCCCCCGCCGGGACCGCCGGCACCGTCGCCCCGCACGGCGAGCGCGACCTTCCCCGTCGAGCGGCGGTCGCGCAGCAGCGCGAGCGCCTCCACCGCGCGCTCGAGCGGCAGCGTGCGCGAGACGAAGGGACGCAGCCGCCCCTCCGCGTACCAGCGCACGAGCTCCGCCATCGCCGCCGCCACCGCGTCCGGCCGGTGGCGGCGGAGCTGCCCCAAACTCAGCCCGAGCGCCGAGGCGTCCTTCACGAGCAGGTGGTTCGCGGGGATCTGCGGCACCGTGCCGCTCGCGAACCCGATCACGAGCAGCCGCCCGCCCGGCCGGATCACGCGCAGCGAGGCGGTGAAGGCGTCGCCGCCCACCGGGTCGTAGACGACGTCCGCGCCGCCGGTGAGCGCGGCCACGCGTTCGCAAATGTCCTCCTCCGCGGAGTTCACGAGGTGATCCGCCCCGTGTTCGCGCGCGACGACGAGCTTCTCGCGGCTCGACGCCGTCGCGATCACGGTGGCGCCGACCGTCTTGCCGACCTCCACCGCGGTGAGCCCAACCCCGCCCGAGGCGCCGTGCACGAGCAGCACCTCGCCCGGCCGGAGCCGCGCGCGGTGGCAGAGCGCGAGGTGTGAGGTCGCGTAGACGACCGGGAAGCACGCGGCGGTCGCGAAGTCCATCGCCGGCGGGATCGGCGTGACGTCGGCGGCGCGCGCCACGGCCTCCTCCGCGAACCCGCCGTGATCGAGGAACGCGAGCACGCGGTCGCCCGCGCGCACGTGCGTGACCCCCGCGCCCGCGGACGCGACGACGCCCGCCGCCTCCATGCCCGGCGAGAACGGGTGGGCGGGCTTCTCCTGGTACGCACCGCGCGTGATCAGCACGTCGGCGAAGTTGACGCCGGCGGCGTGCACGACGATGCACACCTCGCCCGGTCCGGGCGCGCGCGGCGGCGGCGCGTCCTCGAGCCGCAGCGTCTCGATCTTCCCGGGCGCGTGGCAGACGATCGCGCGCATCCCCACCCCGATCACGCCGCGCATGCCCGCGCGGCGGCGACCGCGTGCCCGCGATTGTACGTGCGGACGTGGCGCCTGCCGGGCCGCCCGCGCGCCACCGTCGCGTATCATCCGGCGACAGCGGCGGCGCGGCCCCGCCCGGTTCCGAGGAGCACGGATGCCCACCGACTTCGATCGGCTGCTCGAGCGCGCCGTCCCCGCCGTCATCGAGGAGACGATCCGCATCTGCGAGATCCCCGCGCCTTCCTTCCGCGAGCACGAGCGCGCCCGCTTCGTGCACGAGCGCTTCGCCGAGATCGGCGGCTGGGATCACCTCGCGATCGACCCCATCCAGAACGTGATCGCGATCCGGCGCGGGGCCCCCGCCGCCTCGCGCACGCTCGTCGCCGCGCACCTCGACACGGTCTTCCCCGACGCGCGCACCCCGGTGACGCGCGCGCGCGGGCGGCTCGTCGGGCGCGGCATCGGGGACAACTCCGCGGGCGTCGCGGGCGTGCTCGCGGTGGCGCGGGCGGTCGCCGCCGCGCCACCCCGCGGGATCGGCGACCTCATCCTCGTCGCCAACGTCTGCGAGGAGGGGCGCGGCGACCTGCGCGGCATCCGCCGCGTCTGCGACGACTACCGCCGCGACTACGACCGCGTGATCGCCGTCGAGGGGCTCTCGCTCGACCACGTGCAGACGCGCGGCGTCGCGAGCCTGCGCTACGAGGTGAGCGTGGAGACCGAGGGCGGCCATTCGTGGGGCGCCTACGGCCGCCCGAACGCGATCGCGATCCTCGCGCGCGCGCTCACCGCGCTCGAGCCGCTCATGCCCGCGACCGGCATCTCCCCAAAGACCACGATGAACGTCGGGGTGATCCGCGGCGGGCGCTCCGTGAACACCGTAGCGCCGGACGCCGCGTTCGACCTCGACATCCGCTCGGAGGACCCCGAGGCCGTCGCCGCGCTGGACCGCGCGGCGAAGCGCGCGATGCGCGAGGCGGTTGCCTCCGCCCCGCCG
>VGNK01000274.1 GCA_016866055.1 Chloroflexota bacterium
GGGCCTCGCGGACGCGCCCCCCCTTGGCGATCAGCCCTCGTGGGTGGCGCGCTACTCGTCGCGCCCGGTGTGCCAGGCGAACTGCTGCGGCTTGCGCCGTGCCTGCGGCGCAATCGCGATGTTCACGACCGAGGGCCCGTCGCCGCTGTTCGCCGCCTCGAGCGCAGCCTTGAGGTCGTCCGGGTCCTCGACGTAGTAGCCGCGGCCGCCGAACGCGTCGATCACCTTCTCGTAGCGCGCACCGGGGAGCAGCACGGACGGCGGCGGCTGCCGGTCGCCGCGCAGCTGCGAGACGCCCCCGCCGATCCCGTTGTTGTTGATCACGACCGTCGTGATCGGAAGCTTGTGGCGCGCCATCGTCTCGAGCTCCATGCCCGAGAACCCGAACGCGGCGTCGCCCTCGACCGCAACGATGCGCCTGCCGGAATTGACGACCGACGCCGCGATCGCGAAGCCGAGCCCCACGCCCATCGTCCCGTAAGAGCCCGCGTCGAGCCGCGTGCGCGCGTCGTAGTTCAGGAGAATCGTGCGGCCGATGTCCATCGTGCCGGCGCCCTCGCTCACGATGATCGCGTCCTTCGGCATCGCGTCCTGCACCGCCTGCAACGCGACGTAGTAGTTCATCGGCATCGAGCGGTCCGCCATCATCGCGGCGCTCACCTGCGCATTCTCGCGCGCCTTGCTCTCGAGCTGCGTGCGCCAGGTCGTCTCCGCGGGGTACTGCCAGGGGTCGGACTCGAGCGCGGCGTTGATCTGCGCCATCACCGCGCGGCCGTCGCCCACGAGCGCGACGTCGGTGGGCACGTTCGTGCCGATCTCCTCGGCGGCGATGTCGAGCTGGATCACGCGCACGTCCGGGCGGTACCGCGGCGGGCGCCCGAAGTGGAGGATCCAGTTCAGCCGCGCGCCGAGCAGGAAGATCGTGTCGGCCCCCTGGAGCGCGGTCGTGCGCGCGGCGGCGACCGAGAGCGGGTGGTCGTCGGGGACCACACCCTTCCCCATCGGCGTCGCGAGGAACGGGAGTTGCGTCCGCTCGATGAAGTCGCGCACCTCATCCTCCGCGCGCGCCCACGCCATGCCCTTGCCGACGATCACGAGCGGGTTCTGCGACTGCTTGAGCGCCGCGAGCGCGGCCTGCACGCTCTCCGGCGGCACCGTCGTGCGCGGCGGCTCGGGCACCACGCGCGCCCAGCGGATCTTCTCCTCCGGCACCTCGCCCTGGAGGATGTCGTCGGGGAGGTCCAGGTAGACCGGCCCCGGCCGGCCGTAGAGCGAGGTGCGGATCGCCTGCTCGACGTAGTAGGGGATGCGCGCCGGGTCCTCGACCGCGTGCGCGTACTTGCAGAACGGGTGGGCGATCAGGACCTGCTGCTCCTCCTGGAACGCGCCCATCCCGTTCTGGTAGACGGCCGAGGCGCCGCCGATCAGGATCATCGGCCACCAGTTCGCCTTCGCGTTCGCGAGCCCGGCGAGCGCGTGCACGACGCCCGGCCCGGAGACGACCGTGCAGCCCTGCGGCCGCCCCGTGAGGTAGCCCGCCGCCTGCGCCGCGTAGGAGGCCGCCTGCTCGTTGCGCATCCCGATGTAGCGGATGCCCTCGCGTTGCGCGGCCGCGGCGAACTCCGTGATCGGGAAGCCGACCACCCCAAACAGGTAGTCAACGCCCTGCTGCTTGAGCGAGCGCGCGAGGATCTCGGCCCCGCTCATCGTCGCCACCTGCGCCCCGTTGGTCTGCGTCGTGCGCGTCGCCTCGGTCGTCATCGCGAACCCCCTCCGCTTCGCCCCGCCGATCCCCGCTCGGCCGCCGGCTCTCCCGCGTCGCTACCCCGCCGCGCTCGACGCCCGATCGCGTCGCCGCGCGCCGATCGCACCCGCCTCGCGCAACGCCGAGAGCTCGCGATCGTCGATCCCGAGCTCCGCGCGCAGCACCGCCTCCGTGTCCGCGCCCAGCACCGGCGCCGGCCGCAGCTCCACGTGCGAGTCCGACATGCGGAAGGGCGACCCGAGCAGCGTGACCGTCCCCTCGGTCGGGTGCTCGACCTGCTGCACGAAGCCGCGCGCGTGCAGATGCGGGTCGTGGAAGACGTCCATCGTGTCGAACACCGCGCTCGCCGCGACGCCGGTCTCCGCGAGGACACGCATCGCCTCGTGCTTGTCGCGCTGCCGCGACCACTGCGCGATCTCCTCGTCGAGCACGTCGGCGTGCTCGCGGCGGGCGGCGGCGGTCTGGAAGCGCGGGTCGACGAGCAGGTCGTCGCGGCCCATCGCGGAGCAGAGCTGGTCCCACATGCGCGTGGTCCCGATCAGCATGTAAATGTAGTCGTTCGGCCCGCCCGGCGCGCACGGGTAGATGCCGGACGGCACGCCGGCGCGGTGCGACCGCCGCATCGCCGGGTGCTGCGCCCAGTCGGCGACGCCGACCGTGCGCATGAACATCGACATCGCCTCCTGCATCGAGATCTCGATGTGCTGGCCGCGGCCGGTGCGCTGGCGCTGCGCCCACGCGGCGGCGATCGCGAGCGCCGCCTGCATGCCGGTACCGGTGTCGGCGACCGTCGGGCCCGGCTTGGTCGGCGGGCCGTCCGGCTCGCCGGTCACCGAGAACGCGCCGGCCATCGCCTGCGCGAGCCCGTCGAAGCACTTGTACGGCGCGTAGGGGCCGTCGAGACCGAAGCCCTTGATGCGGCAATAGAGGAGCCGCGGGTTGAGCGCGCTCAGCCGCTCGTAGCCGATGTCGAGCGACTCGATCACGCCCGGGCCGTAGTTCTCGATGAAGACATCGAAGCGCGGGACGAGCGCGAGGAAGAGCTCGCGACCGCGCGCGGTCTTGAGGTCGAGCACGACGCTGCGCTTGTTGCTGTTGTAGTTGAGGAAGTACTGGGAGTCCGGGGTGCCGCGCGTGAACGAGAGCCGGCCGGGGTCGCCGGAGGGCGACTCGATCTTGACGACGTCGGCGCCGAGCCAGGCGAGCGCCTGGGTGGCCGAGGTCCCCGCCTCGTACTGGGTCATGTCGAGGATGCGCATCCCCTCGAGCGCGGCTCCCATGGCGACCTCCTCCGGGACCGTCGCAATGCCCACGCGCGGATCCGCGACGAGCACGCGCATATTAACGCGGCGCTCGCCCCGCCTGGGGCGGCACGCGCCGGCCGCGGG
>VGNK01000275.1 GCA_016866055.1 Chloroflexota bacterium
CGGCCTCGGCGACGGTGACGGCCGGGACGGTTTCGATCGGGTTGACCGCGGCGTCGGGCAACATTAGTGCGACGTGGGTCGACGCGAACGGTCTCGCGCCGATTCCGGGCGGCACGGTGACGGCGTCGACGAACCTCGGCGTGCTGACGAACGTGGCTGGCCTGACGTGCACGAACCAGTCATGCACGGGGACGCTGCCTATCGGCGGCGTGGTAACGGTGACGGTCACGGGTGGTGGTGTGGCCGGAGCGGGCACCATCACGTTCTCGACGAACTCGGTGTCGGTGACGAAGGCGTTCACGGTCACCGGCACGGTCTCCACGGTGACCGCGAAGATGCAGACGCAGACGGCGGCGTCGACGACCTACGTTGACTCGGCGACGCCGAACGCGACGACATTCGGGTTCAACACGAACGTGGGCGCGGCGCTGCTGGTGACGCCGGTGGACGCTGGTGGGAACGTGGTGTCGGGTGTGAGCCCGACGGTCACGATCTTGCCGGCGACCTGTGCGTCGCAGGGTGCGGTGACGGCGTCGCCGATCTCGGCGACGAACACCTCGGCGCGCATCGTGCTGACCGTGGGCACGGCGTCCGCGGGGACGGCGTGTGTGGCGACGGTGACGGCGAACACGAAGACGACGACGGTGAACTTCACCATCGGCGGCACGTTCTCGTCGACGACCAGCACGCAGACGATCTCGGCTGCGGACTCTGATATTGCGAAGGCGCAGACGGTGACGGTCACGGTGAAGGACTCGGCCGGGCTCCTGATCGGTGACGGCACGGCGGTGACGGTGGTGCCCTCTTCGGGTGCGTTCGTCTCGACGGCTGCGACGACGGTCAACGGGGTGGCGACCTTCACGTACGTGTCGCCTGGCTCGGCGCAGACGGTGAACATCACCTCGATCGTCGGCACGCAGACGGCGAGCAAGACGATCATCATTGGCACGGCTCCGGCTCCGGCCCCGGCTCCGGCCCCGGCCCCGGCTCCGGCTTCGGGCACGTTCACCGGCACCGTCACGTCCGCGGGTGTGAACCCGGTGACGTGGAACGGCGGCACGGACGCGCAGCTGTCCACCGCGGTGACGGCGGCCGGCGGCATCTCCGCGACGGCCTTCGTCGGCGGTCAGGCGGTCGTGTACATCCCGGGTGCGCCTGCCTTCGTGAACGCGGCGTGGGTCGCCGCCTTCCCGAGCGGGGCGTCTTCGGGCACGATCCTGCTGGTCGTCAAGTAGCGCGGACTCATAGCGGTCCCCCCGCCGCCCCGGGCGGCGGGGGGACCGCTGCTCGCGGGGGGGCCTCAGCCCCTCGCGCGGCACCCACTTCGGGCGGGTCGGAACTCGTAAGGAGTTCGTTCAAGATGAGCCTTATCCGGAAGCTGGCGCTCCCGGTCGCGGCGCTCACGCTCGCTGCGCTCCTCTTCGGGGCGTACGTGTCGTCGGCGTCGGCCCAGGTGCCGCCGTTCTCGACCTACGGGTCGAAGGTGAAGGCGGGCGACAAGGTCGAGGCCTTCGTTGGTGGGAAGTCCTGCGGCACCGCCACGGCGGACGCCAGCGGCAACTGGCTGCTCCAGATCGCGAGCACGGCCCCGTGCTCGCCGACGGACGGCGCGGCGATCTCGTTCACGCTGAACGGCGCCGCGACGACCGCGAGCGAGACGTACAAGGCCGGCGGCGCCCCCAAGGACGTCGCGAACGGGGTCACGCTGACGCTCGCCGCGGCCCCCGCGCCGGCGGCGACGCCGGCGGCGACGCCGAAGGCGACGCCGACGGCCCCCGCCCCGGCGAAGACCGGGAACGCGGGCATGCTCGGCCAGGGGAGCACGGGCATCGCGATGGTGCTCGCGCTCGGCGCGCTCGCGCTGATCGCGGTGGGCGGCGCGCGCGCCGCCACCCGCAGGCGATAGCGAGACGAGGCTCGCTCCCCGCGCGCATCGAGTGACGTGATGCGGCGGGGCGCGAGAGGATGTCCCCCGCCCTCCGAAAGGGGGGCGGGGGTGCGGGGGTTTCCTTCTCAGAGGACATAGGATGAGTGCGCGGGACGCGCGGCAGGTGCCGCCTCCGCCCCGCACGCGAGGCCGGACCCGTCAGTGAGCCACCCCGTGATCGCCACGATCGCCCGCCAGGCAGCCGCTTCAGCGCTGCTGCTGGCGTTCGCGCTGCTGGCGCTTGTCCCCGTCCAGGTCGCCCGCGCCGACGGCGCCGCGACCATCTTCGGGTTCGTCAGCGTCGACGACCGCGGCGCGCTCCCGACGAAGATCCGGGTGCTGGGTCCAGCCTTGCCGGGGCGGGCGCGCGCGGTGTGTGGGACGGCCGACGTCATCCGCTCCGGCGACGGCGCCGGCTTCTACCTGTTGACGGTGCTCTCCTCGGCTTCGCGGGAGGGCTGCCCGCGCGACGGCCAGCTCGTGACCTTCCTGTTGCTCTACGGGGCGGTCGACCCCGGCATCGAGGCGGGTCAGTCGGCGGTGTTCGCGGCCGGCTCGTCGCAGCAGGTCGACCTCTCGCCGTTCGCGGAGAGCATCGAGATCGGCGGCTTCACGGGCAGCCTGCCGGTGGGCGGCGGGTACGCGCTGCTCTACTGGCACGGACCCGATCACACCCCGGTCGAGCACGCCGTGCGCGCGATCCTGCGCGAGGTGCAGGTGGTCTTCCGCATCGCCGGGCAGGGTGTGAAGCGCTACATCGTGAACGCACCCGCGTTCGTGAACGATTTGCGCGAGCTGCATCACGGAGACGTCGTCGTCGTGCTGGTGAAGTAGCTGGACGGGGTCTGCCTCGAGCTCACTCGCTCGCCTCGCTCCAGCGTGCGGCGGCTCGCGTCCGGCTCGGCGGGGGCACGCGCGTCCGGCCCTTGCCAGCGCACACCTCCCTGCTCCATCCTGTCCGCCTCCCCATGTGCGGGACACGCGTGCGCGGTTCGCGCGCGCTCCGCGGACGAGCGGCGCGGCGTCTCGGCGCCCGGGCGACGGTTGGGCGGGCCGGTGCGACGGTGGGCGGCGGTCGGTGTGAGGCGAGCGCTGGGGCCGCCAGCGGGCGCGTCCGAGCGCATACTCGCGTTCGCCGCGCTCTCGCTGGCGCTCGCGGCGCTGGCGGCCACGGCCTCCCCCGCCGGCGAGTCGCCCCACGCGCAGGCGGCGCTCGCGGCGGC
>VGNK01000276.1 GCA_016866055.1 Chloroflexota bacterium
CACCCCAGGTGCAGCGAGATTCCGAACCGAGCCGTTACCAGCGAGCACCGCCGTGGCGCTCCGAGCGTGCCGCGCGCGACTGCCTCGCCGCGCTCCGGTGCTCCCCACTACTCCGGCAGGCTCCTAGGGATTCGGATCCCCGCGGTCCGGCTCCTCGCGGTCGTCGGCCTCCCCGAGCTCAACGTCCTCGTCGGGGAAGAGCATCTTGCGAAGCTCGCCCGGCACCTCGGCGCCGAACGCCTCGAGCTGGCGGCGGAGCTCCTGCTCGACCTGGGCGAGCTGCTCGTCGCTGACGCCGACCTGCCGCAGGGTGTCGCGCATGAGGCGCTGCACCTCGCGCACGTCGCCGCGGATCAGCGCATCGGCGACCTCGAGCTGGGTCTCGATCGCACGGAAGCGCTCGTGGCGCTCGGGGTCGCTCTCGGTCGCGAGGATCGTGGAGAAGAGCCGCGTGAAGAGGTTCGCCGTGCGCGCGATGCGCACGCGCTCGTCCGGGTCCGAGGGGAACTCACCCCGGATCGTGAGGTGGAGGCCGGTGCGGGAATCGGTCGCGTTGTATTCCTGCGGCATCCACGGTCCTCCCGTCGCGCCAGCGCGGGTCCGCCGGTCGCGCGCGTATGCTGCGCGGGTATCGTATCGCGGCGTCGCCGGAGCGCGGCGCGGGGGGATCGATGCCCGAGATCACGCTCGCCGACCTCGTGCGGAACGGGACGATGTCGCCCGCGATCGCGGCGACGCTCGTGACGGCCGCCTCGGAGCGTCGATCGCTGATCACGATCGCGATCCCGCGTCTTGCGGGCAAGACGACCACGATGATGGCGACGCTCGCGTACGCACCGGCCGGCACCGCGCTGCATGAGCTCAGCGAGGACCACGGGCCGAGCCTCGGGATCCCGGAGCGAGGCGACGGCGGCTACCTGATCATGTCCGAGATCGCGCAGACGCCGTTCCCGCACTACCTGTGGGGCGACCCGGTGCGGCGCGTGTTCGGTGCGCTGGAGCGGGGCTTTTCCCTCGCGACCGCGTTGCACGCCCCCGGCGCGCGCGAGGCGTTTGAGATCATCTGCCGAGAGAACGCCGTCCCCGACGCGCACGCGGCGCGCCTCGACCTCGCGGTGTACATCCGCACGCTCGGCGACGACTGGCGCAACCCGACGGGCCGGCGCGTCACGACCGTGCACGAGGTCAACGGCGTGCGCGACGGCAAGCCCGCGCTGCGGCTCCTCCACCGCTGGGTGGAGTTGGGGGGCCGCTTCGAGGACGTCGAGCCCCCGCTGCGCATCGGCGCGGGCACCGCCGAGCTGGCGTCACGCCGCACGGAGTTCGAGCGCGTGGCCGCCGAGCGCCGCTCCTAGGGGCGACGCGCCCGGTGTTCCCGCTCCGCGACCTCAACCCGACGCGCGTCTTCCCGCTCGTCACGCTGGGGCTCGTGATCGCCAACGTCGTCGTCTTCTTCGGCTTCCAGCCGAACCCCGCGAACCCGCGAGCCGCGGCAACCTTTGCCCTGGAGCACGCCGCGATCGCGTGCGAGGTCACCTCCGGGCGCACGCTCTCGATGCGCGAGGTGGTGGGCGGGCTCTGCCTGCCCGACGCGGGGGGCCCCGCCGCCTTCCCTGAGAAGCGCGTCGAGCTCTCGGTGCTCGTCTCGATGTTCCTGCACGGCGGCCTCCTCCACCTCGCCGGCAACATGTGGTTCCTCTGGGTCTTCGGGAACAACGTCGAAGAGGCGTTCGGCCACGCGCGCTACGCGCTCGTCTACGTACTCGCGGGGGTGGTGGCGACGCTCGCGTTCATCTTCATGCACCCGCTGAGCATCGTGCCGCTCGTCGGCGCGTCGGGCGCGGTCGCCGGCGTGCTCGGCTCGTACTTCGTGCTGTACCCCGGGCACTGGGTCGTCGCGCTGCTCGCGTTCTACGTACTGCCGATACCGGCCGCCGTCTTCCTCGGGCTTTGGTTCCTCGGCCAGTTCGCCGTCGCCGACCCCGGGGTCGCGTGGGAGGCGCACGTCGCCGGCTTCCTCTTCGGCGCCGTCGCGACGCTGCTCTTCCGCGCGCCGCTGCTCCGGCGGGTGCGCCGGCTGCACCGCGCGGGCGTGGGGTAGGCGCAGGAGGAAGGAGGCGGGGCGGCGACTCGTGCAGGACGATCGAGAGCGGCCCGATGGCGAAGCCCCGCACCTGCAGACCCTCGATGATCGCGCGGAGCGCGGGGCCGTCCCGCGACTGCGACCCCACGTGGAACACGTAGATCGCTCCGGGCTCGGCGAGCCGCAGGCAGCGCTCGGCGATCGCCTGCGCCGGGTAGCCCATCCATCCGAGCGAGTCGACCGTCCACATCACGATCACGCCGTAGCCGCGCTCGGCGGCGGCGTCGAGCTGCTGCCAGCGCTCGGCGCGCGAGCGCGCGCGGCTGCGGGTCGAGTGTCCGGTGAACGAGGCGTGGTCCCACGAGTGGTTGATCAGCTCGTGGCCCTCGCGCGCGATGCGGCGGGCGAGTTCGGGGTGAGCCTCCGCCCAGCGCCCGGTGATCCCGAAGCTCGCCCGCAGGCCGGCGTCGCGCAGCGTGTCAAGGATGAGCGTCGTGAAGCCCGCGTCGGAGCCGGCGTCGAACGTGAACGCGACGGCGCGGCGCGAGGCCGCGCCTCCTCCCACCACTCGACGTTCGCGATCGCCGGACGGCGTGATCGCGGCGGGAGGCGCGGCGGTGACGGCGTGCGGCGCGACTGCCACGGGCGCGACGCTCACCGAGACCGACGGCGGACGCTCGTAGGGGCCGGGGTCGGCCGGGACGAGCGGACGTCGCGGCGACACCGGGACGCGTGGACCGTCGAGAAGATCCGAGGAGCGGCGGCGGGGCCGACCGCCGAGGTCGGCGTCTGCGGCGAATGCGAAGGCGTACTCGACGGGCGGCGTGTGGGCGGAGCGCGCCTCTCGCGGAGCGGCGTCCCCCCGGCCGCGGCAGCCGCCTGCGAGGAGCGCGAGCGCGGCTGGCCGGACCCCCTTCGCGCGTCCACTGCGTACGAGAGTCCAGGCAGTCGATCCGCCTCCCAGCGCCCGGCGTAGGTGGCCGGGGCGAGCCAGCCCGGGCTGCTGTGCGGACGCCTCGTGTTGTAC
>VGNK01000277.1 GCA_016866055.1 Chloroflexota bacterium
TGCCGCCGCGGCCCGCGCCGGCGCGCGACCGCCGTCGTGAGCTCTCCGAGGACGACACCTAGCGCCGGGGATCGCATGCGGCGGCGCCCGCCAGCCTCCGCGCGGGCGCGCGCCGAGGACCGGGAGGCGGTGGTGGAGTACGGGCACCACCCTGGGTGTCACGGGCCGCGGCTGGACAGGTCCTCCGCGCTCGCCGCGGTCGCTCGCCGCGTCCTGCCCGGTCGAGCCGTCGGGAGACGCCGGCGTTCGAGGGTAGCGGCGGCGCTCCCTATACTCGGCGCACGCTCGCCCTCCCCGCTCGCCGCAGGAGCCTGCATGCGCGCCGCCGTCGTCGTCTTCCCCGGGACCTGGAGCGACGCCGATTGCAGCTGGTCGCTCGAGCGCCTCGGGGTGGAGACGCGACGCGTGTGGCACCGCGAGACCACGATCGCGCCCGACGAGCTCGTCGTGCTGCCCGGGGGCTTCTCGTACGGCGACTACTTGCGCTGCGGGGCGATCGCGCGCTTCTCGCCGGTGATGCGCGCCGTGCAGGCGCACGCCGACGCCGGGGGCTTCGTGATCGGGATCTGCAACGGCTTCCAGATCCTCTGCGAGGCGGGGATGCTTCCCGGGGTCCTCATGCGGAACGACTCGCTGCAGTTCCGCTGCGAGGAGGTCTACCTCGTGCCGGACAACCGGAGCTCGCCGTTCACGCGCGGGCTCGCGTCCGGGCGCGCGTTGCAGATCCCGATCTCGCACGGGGAGGGGCGGTACTTCGCCGACCGGCAGACGCTCGACCGCCTCGAGGACGGCAACCGCGTCGCCTTCCGCTACTGCGACGCCGCGGGGCGGGTGATCCCGGAGGCGAACCCGAACGGCTCGGAGCGGGGGATCGCCGGCATCCTCAACGAGCGCGGCAACGTGCTCGGGATGATGCCCCACCCGGAGCGGGCCTGCGAGCCGCTCCTCGGCAACGAGGACGGCAACGCGATCTGGCGCTCGGTCCTGGACGCCGCCGCCGCGCCCTGAGCGCGCGCCGTCACGCGTGGCGCACGCGCGCGTGCGGGGCGGGCGTGCGCGCGACGCCCCAACCGTGGGCGACGCACCTCGGACGGGCGACGCCGGGCCGGGGCCCTTCGCGCCCCTGAACCTGAGGGGCGGCGATGCTACGCTCGCGCCACTTTCCCCGGTCCCGCGAGGAGCCCCGATGGCCGTCGACGATCACACGCTCGCGCAGGTCGCGATGTCCCGCGCCGAGTACGAGCGCCTGCTCGACATGCTCGACCGCGAGCCGACCGACGTGGAGCTCGGCATGGTCGGCGCGCTCTGGTCGGAGCACTGCGGCTACAAGCACTCGCGGCCGCTCTTCCACCACTTTCCGACCGAGGGGCCGTTCGTGCTCACGAAGGTGGGCGCGGAGAACGCGGGCGCGATCGACCTCGGCGACGGCTGGTGCGCCGTCTTCAAGATGGAGTCGCACAACCACCCCTCGGCGATCGAGCCGTACGAGGGCGCGGCGACCGGGGTCGGCGGGATCCTGCGCGACATCTTCGCGATGGGGATGCGGCCGGTCGCGCTGCTCGACTCGCTGCGCTTCGGCCCGCTCGCCGAGCCGCACCACCGCCGGCTCTTCACGGAGGTGGTCGCCGGCATCGGCGGCTACGGCAACTGCGTCGGCGTGCCGACAGTCGGCGGTGAGGTGCAGTTCGACCCCGCCTACGGCGGCAACCCGCTCGTCAACGCGATGTGCGTGGGCGTCGGCCGGCGTGAGCACCTGCTCTCCGCGCGCGCCGCCGGCCCCGGCAACCCGCTCGTGCTCGTCGGCGCGGACACCGGGCGCGACGGCATCCACGGCGCGACGTTCGCCTCGGTCGAGCTCGGCGAGGGGTCGGAGGAGCGCCGGCCCGCGGTGCAGGTCGGCAACCCCTTCCTCGAGAAGCTGCTGATGGAGGCGTGCGTGGAGCTCGCCGAGCGCCACCGAGACTGGATCGAGGGGCTGCAGGACCTCGGGGCGGCGGGGCTCACCTCGAGCAGCGTGGAGGCGGCGGCGCGCGCCGACACCGGGATCGAGATCGACGTCGCGCGCGTGCCGCGCCGCGAGCAGGGGATGAGCGCGTACGAGGTGATGCTCTCGGAGTCGCAGGAGCGCATGCTCGTGATCCCCAAGCGCGCGCACCTCGAGGACGTGCTCGCGCATTTCCGGCGGTGGGAGCTGCACGCCGACGTGATCGGTGCGGTGACCGACGACGGGATGGCGACCGTGCGCGACGGCGACCGCGTGGTCGCGCGGCTGCCGGTCGCGATCCTCACCGAGCCGCCGCAGTACCCGCCGGCGGGGCGCCGCTCCGAGGCGCTCGACCGCGCGCAGCGCGAGGACCCGGCGGCGCTTCCCGACCTCGTGCCCGAGCGCGCGGGGGCGGCGCTGCTCGACCTGCTCGGCGCGGAGAACGTCGCGAGCCGGCGCTGGATCTATCGCCAGTACGACCACCAGGTGCTCAACAACACCGTCGTGAAGCCGGGGGGCGACGCGGCGGTGCTGCGTGTGAAGGGGAGCCGCCGCGGGATCGCGGTGGCGACGGACTGCAACGGGCGCTTCCTCGCGCTCGACCCGCGCGTCGGCGCGCAGATGGCGGTGGCGGAGGCGGCGCGCAACGTCGTCGCGACGGGCGCGCAGCCGGCGGCCGTGACCGACTGCCTGAACTTCGGCAACCCCGAGAAGCCGGAGGTGGCGTACCAGCTCGAGCAGGCGATCGTCGGGCTCTCCGAGGCGTGCCGCGCGCTGGGGACGCCGGTCGTCTCCGGGAACGCCTCGCTCTACAACGAGACGCCGACGGGGCAGGTGTTGCCGACGCCGACGATCGGGATGCTCGGGATCCTCGATGACGTGGAGCGCCGGCTGACGGCGGTGCCGGGCCCGGGCGAGACGCTCGTGCTGCTGGGGGCGGAGCCCGCGCAGGCCGTCGCGACACTCGCGGGGTCGGAGTACCAGGCGCGCGCGCTCGGGCGGGCGGCGGGGCGGCCGGCGATTGACCTCGCGCTCGAGGCGCGCGTGCAGCGGCTCGTGCTCGACGCGAACGCGGCCGGGCTGCTGACGGCGGCGCACGACTGCGCCGAGGGCGG
>VGNK01000278.1 GCA_016866055.1 Chloroflexota bacterium
GGGGGGGGGGGGGGGGGGGGACGGGGTTGTCGGACGGGACGGCGTGGCGATCCGGGCGGCGACCGCACCGCGCCGGCGCCGCGGCTCGTGGGGCGCTCCACGGGATCGGGCCGGACGGGCGGACCGCGACCGACGCGCGCGCTGCGGAGACGAAGGACGGCGCCCGGGGGGCGCCGTCGCATCGGACGATGCTGGTAGCAGGGGGGAGATTCGAACTCCCGACCAAGGGCTTATGAGTCCCCTGCTCTACCACTGAGCTACCCTGCCGCGCGCGCGAGTGTACCGACGCCCCCCGACACGGTCGACGCGCCCCCGCGCCCGTTGCGCGCGCCGCGCACGCCCCTCACGATGCGCCGCGGCCCATGCGCGGCGCACGCCGCGCGCCGAAGCGAGGAACGATGAGCGCCGTGCCCCGCGCCCGCCCCGACGGCGAGCATCCGCGTGCGTTCCTCTACCGCGTCAACGGCGTCGAGCTCGCCGTCTACGAGTGGGCCGGCGACGGGCCCGCCCTCCTCTTCGCGCACGCCACCGGGTTCCACGCGCGCTGCTGGGACCAGGTGATCCGTCTCCTCCCCGGCCGCCGCGCGATCGCGGTCGACCTGCGCGGTCACGGCCGCAGCGAGAAGCCGGCGCCTCCATACCGCTGGTCGCTCGTCGGCGACGACGTCGTCGCGCTCGTGCGCTCGCTCGACCTGCGCGGCGCCGTCGGGGTCGGGCACTCGATGGGCGGCCACTCCCTGACGTACGCGGCCGGGCGCGAGCCGCCGCGCTTCGGCGCGCTCCTCCTCGTCGACCCCGTCATCCGTGAGCGCGCCGCCTACGCCCAGGGTCCGCGCGGGGTCCCGGGCTCATCCTTCGTCTCGCGACGGCGCAACGAATGGTCCTCTGCGGCGGAGATGGTCGAGCGCTTCGCCGGTCGAGAGCCGTTCAGACGCTGGCAGCCGCGCGTCCTCCGCGACTACTGCGAGTTCGGGCTCCGCGCGAGGCCGGACGGACCCGGGTTCATGCTGGCCTGCCCGCCCGAGATCGAGGCGGACCTCTACGCGCACGCGGAAGGCACGGACGTGAGCGAGGAGATCGCGCGCATCGCGTTCCCCGTGCGCATCCTCCGCGCTTCGCCCGCGCCGCCCGGCGAGTTCGGCCGCTCGTTCAACGCCTCGCCCACTGACCCCGAGCTCGCCTCGCGCTTCGCGCACGCGGAGGACGTGCTCCTCCCCAAAGCGACGCACTTCATCCCGATGGAGTCGCCGGATCTCGTCGCGACCCACGTTGAGACGCTGATCGGCGCGACGGCGGGCTGAGCGCCGGTCGCGAGCCACGCGGAGATCGCGAGCTGCGCGGTGCGGGCCGTGCGCGCGCCCGTTCGCGCCGCGATCGGTTCCTAGGAGCCCGCCGGTTTCACGGGGTATCGACGATACGGTAAGGGCGCATGATCATTGGTGATGCGCCCTTACCGTGGGCATACCCCCGACCAAGCCGCCCTGCTGCCGCCGTCGCTGGCGGAGCTCATTCCTCCGGACGACCGGTCTTCTTCCTGCGCGAGGCGCTCGAACGGCTCGACCTCCTGGCTGGGAACGTAATGCATGCGCTGCACGTGCACCCACTGGATCTCCCAGATCAGCTCGCGACGCTTCGCCTCGTCCCGCTCGACGCGCTGCCGCTGATCCAGCTCGGCGATGCGCTGGTCACGCACGCAACCGTGATTCGCGGGGTCGTCGCCGAAGAGCCGCGTGAAGTAGCCGCCGACTTCCGGGAACGGCGTCTCGTACCCGAAGGCGATGCCGGTGAAGTCGCCGTTGAACGTGCGCGGAAGGTAGCGCGAGGCGTAGTCCTGCACGTCCACCGCCGGTCGCCGCCCGATCTGGCCGAGCGCATCGGCGGTCGCATCCGCGATCGCCTGGAAGGTGCGTCCGTAGCGCGCCCCCGCGTACTGAAACGGCATGCTCGCGCCGAGGGCGCCGATCGCCTCGAGCAGCTTGCGGGCTTCCTGCACGTCGTGCTGGAAGAAGCGCGACGACGGCCCCTGCCCCTGGAGCGGGGGTCGAGCCACCAGCGTGTGAAGCCCGCCGGCACGATGCTGCTCCACGTCGTCGCCACGTCGAGCTTCGCGGCCTTGAGCACCGCGACGTGGTAGCCGATCTCGGTGAGGGCGTCGCGATGCAGCGCCATCGAGACCGCCTGCCGGAATCGCTCGTCGCGCCACGGCGCCGAGGGCTCGCGCTCGCGCGGCAAGACGAGAGCAGCGAGAACAGGGCCGGCTGCACGCCGCGCCATTGCACGCTCGGCTGCGAGCGCCGCAGCGTGAGCACGTCCTCCGCCTCGATCGACTCGAGGTGGGTGCGCGAAGCCTGGAACGCGGAGAGCCGGCGCTCCTGCTCGGGGAGGATCGACACGTGCACCCCGTCGACGAATGGCTTCCCCTCGACGAAGTACGCGGCGTGCCGTCGGAACTCGAGGCTCGTCCCCGACTGCCACGTCGTGTGCACCCACGGCCCGGTGCCGATCGCGGTGCGCGCCGGGTCGACCCGGCCGTCGGACTCTCGCGGCAGCACCCACAGCCGGTTGGCGTCGGCGAGCACGTCGAGGAACGTGGCGCTCGGCGCGTCCAGCTCGACGCGCAGCGTGTGACCGTCGACGGCCTCGACGCGGGTGATGCCGCGTGCTTGCGAGGCGTTCGGGGATTCCGTCGCGGTGAGGCGCCGCCACGACTGGAGGACGTCGTCGGTGGTGAGCGCGCCGCCGCTCACCGGCGGGACGTCGTGGAAGGAGACGCCGCGCCGCAGCCGCACTACCCAGCGCTGGCCGTCGCGGCTCTCCGCCGACTCGGCGAGGTCGGGGACCGAAGCGCAGAGTTGGGGTTGAGGTCGGCGGGTGCGCCGACGCGGTAGAGGCGGCTGTACACGTACGCGGCGAAGGTCTTCGTCTGGAAGCTGATGTTGGCGAACGGATCGAGTGACGGCGGGTCGCCGGTCCAGGCGAGCCGCAGGAGGGCGCCGCGCTTGATGTGCGCGTACGGGCTGAGCCCGGGGGTGGCGCTGGGCGCGCATCGGCGGTGCCGCCGGGGTCGGCGTGGCCTCGGGGGCGGCGGCGGGC
>VGNK01000279.1 GCA_016866055.1 Chloroflexota bacterium
ACGCGGCCGCTGCGCCCGCTCGCCGCGTCGGTGACGACCGCGCCGGCGCGGAGCGCCGGCTCGTCGACCCACACCCAGGCTTCCTCGCCGTCGCGCGCGGCCGCGGGCCCGTCGGCGACGAGGGGCCGCGTGAAGTAGATGAGGTCGATGTGCTGGTGGCGATCGCGGAGCTGCCCGTCGCCGTCCTCGAGGTCGTACACCGCCATCGCGGCCGGCACCGGGAGCTGCGGCGGCCGCGCGTAGCCGTAGCCGGCCGAGGTGGGCAGCACGTCGACCTCGAGGCCGGTCTCCTCGCGCACCTCGCGCAGCACGGCCTGCAGCGGGTCCTCGTTCGGCTCGATGTGGCCGCCCGGCGGCAGCCACGCCTCGAGGCGGTGCCAGTGCAGCGCGGTGCGCCCGCGCTGCGAGACGAACCCGGTGACCGTGAAGTGTCGCTGCATGCAGCGCGAGGCTAGCAGCGCCCCGAGGCGCCGTCACGCCGAGCGGCCGCCGCGGACCCGCCGCCCGGCGCGCACCCCGCGGCGCCGCGGCTAGCATGCGCACGTCCGTCCCCGGTGCAGAGGAGCGAGCCCGTGGCCACGCCGACGATGACGATCACCTCGGTCGAGCCGCTGCCCGTCGACCGCTACCTCTTCGTGCGCATCGAGACCGACAGCGGGCTCACCGGCGTCGGCGAGTCGGGGGCGTGGGGCTTCCTCGAGGCGTCGCAGGCGGCGATCGAGAAGTTCGGCCGCTACCTCGTCGGGCAGGACCCGCTGCGGATCGAGCATCACTTCCAGTACATGTACCGCTTCAGCCACTTCCGCGGCTCGGCGATCATGGGCGCGCTGAGCGCGATCGACATCGCGCTCTGGGACATCGCGGGGAAGCACTTCGGCGTGCCCGTGCACGCGCTGCTCGGCGGCCGTACCCGCGACCGCGCGCGCGTCTACTACCACGTCTTCGGCTCCACCACCGACGAGCTCGTCTCCGGCGTCCGCGCGGCGAAGGCGGCGGGCTTCACCGCTGTCGGCCACCTCACGCCGTTCCTCGACGAGGAGCGCGGCGTCCCATACTTCAAGACGCACGTCGCGAAGATCCGCGACGCGATCGCGACGGTCGCGCGCTACCGCGAGGCCGTCGGCGACGACGTCGACCTCTGCATCGAGATCCACCGCCGCCTCACGCCGACGGAGGCCGTGCAGCTCGGGCGCGGCATCGAGCCGTACCACCCGTACTTCCTCGAGGACCCCGTGACGCCGGACAACTTCGACGAGATGGTGTACGTCGCGCAGAAGATCGCGATCCCGATCGCGACCGGCGAGCGCTTCACCTCGCCGTGGGATTTCGCGATGCTGTTGCGCCGCGACGCCGTGCAGTACGTGCGGCCGGACGTCTGCATGGTGGGCGGCATCACCGGCGCGAAGAAGGTCGCGGCGCTCGCCGAGGCGCAGCACGTGGGCGTGGTGCCGCACAACCCGCTGAGCCCGGTGAGCACCGCGGCCTGCCTGCAGATCGCCGCGTGCATCCCGAACTTCGCGCTGCAGGAGTTCCCGCTCGGCGAAGACGTCCCGCCGAAGAGCGAGATCGTCGCCGGCGCCGTTCGCCACGACGGCGCGGGGTACCTGCCGATCCCCGACGCGCCGGGGATCGGCGTGGAGCTGACGCCCGCGGCGATCGCCGCCGGCCGCGCCGCCCGGGGCGCGCCCCCGCCGCCCGGCCCGCGCGAGGTGCGCACGCGCCTGCACGCCGACGGCTCCGTCGTCGACCAGTAAGAGCCGTACCTGCCGCACCGCGCGCGGGCACGCCCCCGGCGCCGGCGCGGACCCGCGCCGCTGCGCCCCACGCCCGCTCGAGCGGCGCTCGGGGTGACGCGCCGGCGGCACCGTTCCTAGAATGCGCCGCGTCAACGAGCCAGCCGACGGGACGCCGCCGATGGAAGGTCCCCTCACCGGGGTCCGCGTGCTCGACCTCACCGGCTACGTGGCCGGCCCCTGGTGCACGCGCCTGCTCGCCGGCTTCGGCGCCGACGTGGTCAAGGTCGAGCGCCCGGGGGGCGACCCCGTGCGCGCCTGGGGGCCGTTCCCGGGCGACGTCCCCGACCCCGAGCAGGGCGCGCTCCACCTCTACCTCAACCAGTCCAAGCGCTCGGTCGTGCTCGACTTCGAGTCGGAGGACGGCCGCGAGGCGCTGCGCGCGCTCGTCGCGCGCGCCGACGTGCTGGTCGAGTCGTACCGGCCCGGCACGCTCGCGCGCTGGGGCCTCGGCTACGAGCAGGTCGCGCGCGACCACCCCGCACTGCTCTACGTCTCGATCACCGACTTCGGCCAGGACGGGCCGTACCGCGACCACGCGGCGTGGGAGATCACGGCCTACGCGCTCGGCGGGCTGATGTACCTGAACGGCGAGCCCGACCGCGAGCCCCTGAAGAACGGCGGCTACCTCGGCGCGTACGGCGCCGGGCAGAACGCGTTCAACGCCGTGCTGACGGGGCTCTGGGAGCGCGGGGGCTCGGGGCTCGGCCAGCACGTCGACATCTCGATCCACGAGAGCGTCGCGTCGCTCCTCGAGTGGTACGACATGGCGTGGATCTACGCGGGGCGGCTCGTGGCGCGCGCGGGGAACGGCGCGCGCGCCGCGTGGGGCGTCTACCCCGCGGCCGACGGCTACGTCGGGGTCGTCTCCGGCCCGCCGCGGCGCTGGGCGCGCATCGCCGAGCTCGTCGAGGTCCCCGAGCTCGCCTCCGAGCGCTTCATGGCGAGCGGCGCGCAGGCCACCCTGCGCGACGAGATCGACGCGCTCATGCTCCCCTACCTCGTCACCCACCCGAAGGAGGAGACCTACCACCGGGCGCAGGCGCTCGGGCTCCCCTTCGGCTTCGTGGCGACGCCCGCCGACTTCTTCGTCTCCGAGCAGCTCGCCCATCGCGGCTTCTTCCAGCCGATGACGCACCCCGTGGCGGGGACGTTCCGCACGCCGACCGTCGCCGCGAAGTTCACCGACGGCCTCTGGTCGCAGTCGCCGGCACCGCGGCTCGGCGCGCACACGGAGGCGGTGCTGCGCGAGGCGCTCGGCGAGGGCGACGCGCGCGTCGAGCGGCT
>VGNK01000280.1 GCA_016866055.1 Chloroflexota bacterium
GGGGCGCCGCTCGAGCGCGTGGCGCAGGCGGCGGCGCCGCCGCCGGCGACGCGCGGGTCGCAGACGTAGGCGAGCGCGCCCCGCGCGAGGTGCCGCGAGGCTCTCCCGGCGCTACTTCAGGACGCGGAGCAGGTTGCTGTAGTCGTCCGTCCAGCGGATGACGGCGGGCTCGTCGGCGCGCCACTCGATCAGCCAGCGCTTGACCTCGGCGTCCGCGAGCCACGCCTCGTTCCTTGTGACCACGACCCAGTCCGAGAAGAAGAGCCCCTTCGCAGAGTCCGGTCGGCCCTGGAAGCGGTAGGCGCCCCAGCCGGCGGAGTCGGCGAGGCCGCGGACGACCGGCACGAGGTCGAGGTAGAGGTTGCTCACGTTGAAGACGAGGATGCCATCCGGCGCGAGCGTGTCGACGTAGCTGCGCCGCGCCTGCTCGGTGAGCAGGTGCACGGGCACGGCGTCACTGTTGAAGGCGTCGAGCACGAGCACGTCGAAGCGCTCGGGGCGGCCGTCGGCGACGTGGCGCTCCATCACGATGCGCGCGTCGCCGAGGTAGGTGTGCACGTCGACGCCGCGGCGCTCGGCGTCTTCGAGGTAGGTGAAGATCTCGCGCGCGATCGTGAGCACCTTCGGGTTGATCTCGTAGAAGCGCAGGTAGTCGTCCTTGCCGGCGAAGGTGGCGAGCGTGCCGGTGCCGAGGCCGGCCACGCCGATGCGCAGCGGGCGCTTCCCCTCGACGCGGGCGGGGTGGCGCATCAGCGCGAGCGCGGCTCCGCTCTCCGGCGCGTAGTAGGAGGTGTGCCACTCGCGGCGGTCCGGGTCGGTGTACTGGAAGCCGTGGGAGATGCGCCCGTGCACGAGCTCACGGCGCACCTCCGGCGTGCCGGGGGTGCCGGTCTCGACCACCCGCACGACCCCGTAGAAGTTGCGCACGACGCCGACGCTGAAGCGCTGCGTGCGTTCGACGTCGTTGTTGAGGAGGCGGCCGGCGTAGACGAGCATCGCCATCGCGGCCACGGCGGCGAGAGCGCCTGCGGCGCGCTGCCAGCTCGGGGTCTCCGGCGCGCGCAGGCGCGGAAACTGGCTGCGGCCGATCGCGACGATCACCAGCAGCCCCGCCGCGAGGAGCCCGATGTGGTACTCCCAGAAGCCGTCGAAGATCTGCGGCGCCACGATCGCGACGAGCAACCCGCCGAGCGCGCCGCCCGCCGAGACCATCAGGTAGAAGAGCGTGAGGTGCGTCGTCGCCGGGCGCAGTCGCACGAGCTCGCCGTGGCAGGACATCGCGACGAAGAAGAGCACGGCGTTGTAGAGGCCGATCTGGGGGAGCAGGTCGATGTCGACGGGCCGCCCCACGACCGAGCTCACGGCGATCAGCACGACCGCGAGCGTGGCGGAGTAGATCCGGCGGTCGTACCAGCGGTCGTCGTCGAACGTGAGGATGAACGAGAGCAGGTAGAGGCTGAGCGGCAGCACCCACAGGAACGGCACCACCGCGACGTCCTGGGTGAGCCGGTTCGTGGTGGCGAGCAGGAGCGCGGAGGCGACCGCCGGCAGCGCGAGCCAGAGGACGATGTCGAAGGCGACCGGGCGGCGTCCCGCGGCGGAGGCGGTGACGACGGGCGCGCTGGCGGTCGGCTCCGGAGCGTCGGCGTCGCCGTTTGATCCGCCGGCCACGAAGACGGGCGGGGCGACCTCGGCTTCGGCCGCGGGGGCCGGGCGGCGGCCGGCGGCGAACTGGCGCCAGGCGAGGAACGCGCAGCACGCCGCGTAGGCGACGTAGGTACCGGACCAGATCCACGACTGCATCTGCAGCCGGAAGATGCGCTCGAAAAAGACCGGGTAGCTGAGGAGCGCGAGCAGCGAAGCGGCGTTCGAGAGCGAGTACAGCCGGTAGGGAGAGCGTCCAGGGAAGCGGCCGGCGAACCAGTACTGCAGCAGCGGGCCGGTCGAGGCGAGGATGAGGTACGGCGCGCCGACCGTCGCGGTGAGCAGGAGCAGCACGCGTAGGGTGGGGTCGTCGCCCTCGCCGGGGCGCCAGGCGTCCGAGGGGGCGACCGGGAGCAGGACGAGCGTGAGCGCGATCAGCGCCAGGTGGAGGGCGCCCTGCCAGCGCGGACGGAGCCAGGTCGCGATGCCGTGGGCGTACGCGTAGCCGAGCAGCAGGAAGAACTGGAAGAAGAGGAGCGCGACGGTCCAGACGCCGGCGGAGCCGCCGAACCAGGGGAGGATGTACTTGCCCATGAGGGGCTGGACCTGGAAGAGGAGGAACGCGCCGAGGAAGATCGTGATCGCGAAGAGCAGCATGCGGTCGCTTCTGCGGCCCGGGCCGGCCGCCCTAGTCGCCGGATGATCTGGGGCAGGATACCGGCTGCGCCGCCTACGGGGCTGCGACGCTCGCGCGCCCGTCACGCGCCGGGGTGCGGTGCTGGTCCAGGACGCGGGCTTGCGAGGGCGCGACCTACCCCACCCGCTCCGCCCGCACGACCACGCGCTCGCGGTAGCCCTGCGTGACCGCGTCGAAGTCGCCGCCGCAGGTGTAGAGCGTGAGCGACTCCACGGGGACGTTGCTGCTCCACACCTCGCCCCAGTCGGTGCGGGCGGGGTCCGCCGAGAGCTGGCGCACCCACTTCACCGTGTAGCGGAGGGTGCGTCCGCCGCGCACCACCTCGATGGTGTCTCCGGGGGTGAGCAGGCGCAGGCTCCCGAAGACTGCCTGCCCGCGGTACTCGGCGTTCGCGTAGTGGACGCGGGCGTCGTAGTCGAGGTGGCCGGAGAAGACCGCGTTGCCGCCCTCGCCCGGGGTGCCGCCCATGCCCGGCCACGCGGCGAGGTCGTACCAGGCGACGTCCGACGGCCCCGCGGGGAGCGCCATCACGCCGTCGCGGCCGACGGCGCGCGTGCCGACGGGGGCGTCGACCCCGAGCACCGGGATGCGCAGCCGCGCCCAGCTGGTGTTCGGTGGGTCGCCGTAGCGCGAGGTCCACGCGCGCAGCGCGGTCACCGCGGCGGGGCCGGGCGTGGGCGTCGGGGTCGGGGTCGGCGTGAGCGTGGGCGTCGCCGCCGGCGTGGGGCTCG
>VGNK01000281.1 GCA_016866055.1 Chloroflexota bacterium
GGGGCCGCGGGGGGAGCGACCTCGGCGGCGGCGGCCGGCGGGTCGGCGTGCAGCCGGCGGCGGTCCGCGGCGGCCGCCTCCACCAGCGCGGCCATCTCCTCGTCGACGAAGCGCGTGGTCGCGCGGCCCGCGCGCACGGTCTCGTGCGCGAGCAGCGCCTGCAGGAAGCCGATGTTCGTGCCGATGCCGTCGACGCGGAACTCGTCGAGCGCGCGCTGCGCGCGCACGACCGCGTCCTCGAAGCGCGACGACGGGTTGTGCACGATCACCTTCGCGAGCAGCGAGTCGAAGCGCGGGCTCGTGCGGTAGCCGGCGTAGCCGAAGGAGTCGGTGCGGATGCCGCGGCCGGAGGGCGGCTCGAACGCGGCGAGCGCGCCGCCGGCGGGCATCGCCATCCCGTCGGGGCGCATGCGCTCCATGTTCACGCGCGCCTGGATCGCGAAGCCGCGCGGCGCCGGGACGCGGTCCTGCGTGAGCCCGAGGTCGCCGAGCGTCGCGCCGTCGGCGAGCTGCAGCTGCAGCTGCACGAGGTCGACCCCGGTCACCTCTTCGGTGACCGTGTGCTCGACCTGCAGCCGCGCGTTCGCCTCGATGAAGGCGAAGTCCATCTCGTATTCGGACGCTACGGATCCGCCCGCGCTCGCGCCGCTCGCTCCGGACCTGCCGGCGCTCGCCGCGCTGCCCCCGCGCCGCCTCCCTTGCGCGCCGCGCCGCCCGCCCGCGCCGTTCGCGCGGCGGTCGCCCGTCGCGCTCGCGTCGACGAGGAACTCGAACGTCCCCAGGTTCTGGTAGCGCACCGAGCCCGCCATGCGCACGGCGGCCTCCAGGATGCGCTCGCGCAGCTCGGGCGCGAGCACCGGCGCCGGCGCGAACTCGAGGATCTTCTGGTGGCGCCGCTGGATGGAGCAGTCGCGCTCCCAGAAGTGCGACACCGCGCCGAGGCGGTCGCCAGCGATCTGCACCTCGATGTGCCGCGCCTGCGGGAGGAAGCGCTCGACGTAGACGGCGGCGTTGCCGAACGCGGCCTTCGCCTCGGATCCGGCGCGCGCGAACGCGTCCTCGATCTCCCCGGCCTCGCGCACCACGCGCACCCCACGCCCGCCGCCGCCGGCGACGGCCTTGATGATCATCGCGTCGCCCTCGGGGAGCGCCGCGAAGAACGCCTTCACGTCGTCGAGCGTCGTCTCCCCCTCGGTGCCGGCGAGCACCGGCACCGCATGCTCCTGCGCGACCCGGCGCGCGCGCACCTTGTCCCCGAAGAGCTCGAGCGTCTCCGGCCGCGGCCCCACGAACGTAATCCCGGCCTCCGCGCACGCGCGCGCGAAAGCCGCGTTCTCGGAGAGGAAGCCGTAGCCGGGGTGGATCGCGTCGGCGCCGGCCTCGCGCGCGGCGGCGACGAGTTGCGCGATATCGAGGTACGCGGGCACCCCCTGGCCGCGCAGCGGCCGCGCCTCGTCGGCCTTGCGCACGTGCAGCGAGGTCGCGTCGTCCTCGGAGTAGACCGCCACCGTGCGGATCCCGAGCTCGGCGGCCGCGCGCATCACGCGCACCGCGATCTCGCCGCGGTTGGCCACGAGCAGCGTCTTCATCGGCATCCGCACACGCACTTTCCCTCCCGCGTCGCCTGCGACGCGGCGGCGCGGCCCCGCGGGCGGGCCGGCCGCGCGCTCACGCTCGGCGCAGGGTCCCCGACCCCGGCTCACTCCATCACGTGGTCGACCACGAGCCGCGCGAGCGCCTCGTCGGAGAGGCCGAGCAGCTCCCTGAGCACGTACTGGTTGTCCGCGCCGAGGCCCGGCGCCGCGCGCAGCGGCGGCGAGACGCCGTCGAAGCGCGCCGGCTGGCGGTGCGTCGTGAACGCGAACGACTCGCCCTCGGGCACGACGCGCTCGAAGTGCAGCGTCGAGAGGTGGGGGTCGCGCACGACCATGTCCTCGAGGTCCTCGACGACCCCGGCCATCACCCCACGCGCCTGCAGCAGGTGCATCAGCTGCCAGGCGTCGTGCTCGCGCGTCCACGCGGCGAGCCGCGCGTCGAGCGCGTCCTCGTGCCGCTTGCGCGCCTCGAGCGTCGCGAAGCGCGCATCGCCGGCGAGCGCGGGGTCGCCCATCGCCTCGGAGAGCGCGCGCCAGTCGGCGTCCTCGCGCACCGCGATCGCGATCCAGCGGTCTTCCCCGTAGCACGGGTACGCCCCGTGCGGCGCGTAGTCCGGCGCGCGGTTGCCGGCGGGCTCGTGCGCGCGCCCGTTCACCTGGTAGTCGAGCGGCGCCGCGCCGAGCAGCCCCACGGTCGCCTCGAGCTGCGAGAGGTCGATGAACTGCCCCTCGCCCGTGCGCTCGCGGTGCACGAGCGCCGACATCAGCGCGGAGACCCCGACGTACGGCGTCGAGAAGTCGGAGTAGAGCGGCGCGATGCCCACGGGCGCGCGGCCGGGGAAGCCCATGTTCGTGCGCAGCCCCCCGTAGCCGATCACGCCGTTGCCGTAGGCGCCGTACTTCTTGTAGGGGCCGGTCGTCCCCATCACCGGCATCGTCAGCATGATCAGATCCGGGCGGACCTTGCGGAGCTCCTCGTAGCCCATCCCCCAGCGGTCCATGCGGTCGCCGGTGAAGTTGTTCGTGACGATGTCGGAGCGGCGCACGATCTCCTTCGCGATCTCGATGCCCCGCGGATGGTTGAGGTTGAGCGTGAGCGAGCGCTTGTTCGTGTTGCAGTCGTTGAAGACGCCGTTCTGGTCGGGGCTGCCCGGCTCCGTGGGGAAGACGCCGCCCGTGCGGATGTTGTCGATGCGGACGCCCGACGACTCGATCTTGATCACCTCGGCGCCGAGGTCGGCGAGCACGCGCGAGGTGGCCGGTCCGGCGATCAGCCAGAAGAAGTCGGCGACGCGCAGGCCGGCGAGCGGGAGTCGGCGGCCGTCGGCGCCGCCCTTGCCGGCAGAGTCCGCACCGCGCGCGCGCTCGGCGGCGCCCCGC
>VGNK01000282.1 GCA_016866055.1 Chloroflexota bacterium
CGCGGCCGCGCTCGCGTCCGCGCGCGCCGGCCACGGCGACGCGAGGTCGGCCTGGTGTTCGCCGAGCAGCGGCGCGCGCCGCGGCAGCGGGCGCGGGGTGAGCGACATGCGGAACGGGCGCCCGGGGTAGAGCAGCGGCCCGCTCTCCGGGTGGTCGATCTCCTCCCAGTAGCCGCGCTCGCGGTGCGCGCGGTTCTCGATGAGATCGGAGACCGTCATCACCGCGCCCGCGAGGATCCCGAGCGCCTGCGCTTCCTCGACCGCCTGCAGCTTCGTGTGCTGCGCGAGGTAGGCCTCGTACGAGGCCTCGACCTCCGCGGCGAGCCCCGGCGGCGAGAGGAGCATCGAGACGCCGACGTCGGGGTGGTCGAGCAGGTCCTCGCGCCCGATCAGCCGCAGCATCTTCGGCAGCCGCGTGCCGCCGCCCGTGAGGTTCACGAAGCCGTCGAGGCAGGCGCGCATCCCCGACGCCATCCGGCGCACCTCGGTGCTCATGCGCTGCGGGACGGTGCCGTTGTACTCGGAGGCCACGAGCTGGATCGTGCGGCGGTCGCGACAGCCCATCTGGCACTCGTAGATCGCGAGGTCGACCCAGTCGCCGGTGCCGCCGTGCGCGACGCGCCAGTGGACGGTAAGCGCGGCGAGCGCGGCCGAGAGCCCGGCGTGGTACTGCGCGTAGTGCCCGGCGAGTTTGAGCGGCTCGCGGTCGCGGTTCCCGGTCGCGTGCAGCGGCCCGCCGATCGCCTGCAGCGTGATCTCGGAGCCCCGGTAGTCGCGGTAGGGGCCGGTCTGCCCGAACGGCGAGATCGAGACCATCGCGAGGCGCGGGTTCACCGCGCGCAGCGCCTCCCACCCCCACCCCCAGCGCGCGGGGGCGCCGGGCGCGTGTGACTCGACGAGCACGTCGGCCTCGGCGGCGAGCCGCCGGATCGCCTCGGCGCCCTCAGGCGCGGAGGGGTCGAGCACGGCCGAGCGCTTGTTCGTGTTGAGGTGGAGGAAGAGCCCCGAGCGCTCGGCGTGGGGCACGTCGCGCGGGAAGGGGCCGAACGCGCGCGAGGGGTCCCCGCCGGGCGGCTCGAGCTTGAGCACGTCGGCGCCGAAGTCGCCGAGCAGCTTCGTCGCGTAAGGGCCCGCCACGCAGCGCGAGATGTCGAGGACCCGGAGGCCCGCCAGCGGTCCGACCATCGCACCCGGCTCCGTTCCGGCGCGCGCAGCGTAGCACCGGGGCCAGGCGCGTATCGGCGCGGCGCGCGATCTGCGCTACGGTGCCGCGAGGCGGCGCGGGCGACGGGGGCGGCGATGGGAGGCCTGGGGTGACACAGACGGCGGTCGAGGTCCACGGCGAGTGCGGTGCGCGATTCGCGCCGGTGCGCGACGCCTTTCACGAGAACTTCGAGCGCCTCGGGGAGATCGGCGCCGCGGTCGCGGTCACGATCGACGGGCGGCCCGTGATCGACCTCTGGGGCGGCCACCGCGACCGCGAGCGCACGCAGCCGTGGGAGCGCGACACGATCACGACGGTCTACTCGACGACGAAGGGGCTGACCGCGGTCTGCGTGCACCGCCTCGTCGAGCGCGGGCTGCTCGACGTCGACGCGCCCGCCGCGCGCTACTGGCCGGAGTTCGGCGGGGCGGGGAAGCAGGAGGTCCCCGTGCGGATGCTGCTCAACCACACGGTGGGGCTGCCGACGACGCGCGAGCCGATGCCGCCGGAGGCGCTCTACGACTGGGGCGCGATGGTCGCGGCGCTCGAGCGCTCCGAGCCGTTCTGGGAGCCGGGAACGCGGCACGGCTACCACGCGCTCACGTACGGCTGGCTCACCGGCGAGCTCGTGCGCCGCGTGAGCGGGAAAAGCCTCGGGACGTACTTCCGCGACGAGGTCGCGCGGCCGCTCGGGCTCGACACGCACATCGGGCTCGCGGCCGAGCACGACGCGCGCGTGGCGACGATGTACCAGGCCCGGCTGACGCCCGCGATGCTCGCCGAGGTGCAGCAGCGGCGCGCGGAGACGCTGATGCGCATGCCCCCGGCGCTGGCCGAGGCGGCAGGCAACGTGCCGCTCCCGCCGGACGCGCACAACACCACGGAGTGGCGCCGGGCCGAGATCCCGGCGGCGAACGCGCACTCCGACGCGCGCTCGCTCGCGCGACTCTACGGGGCGCTCGCGCGCGGTGGTGAGGTGGACGGGGTGCGCGTGCACTCGGCGGAGGCGATCGAGCGCGCGACGATCGAGCAGGCCGCGGGCCTCGACACGATGCTCGGGATGCCGACGCGGTTCGCGCTCGGCTTCTGGCTCTCGGTGGAGGGCGGGATGGGCCCGAACTCGCGCAACTTCGGGCACCCCGGCGCCGGCGGGTCGGTGGGGTTTGCGGACCCGGATCGCGGGGTGGGGTTCGGGTACGTGATGAACCAGATGCGGCAGGGGCTGCTCGTGGAGTCGACCGGGCGGCGGCTGATCGAGGCGCTGTACTCGTGCCTGTAGGCGGCCGTGGCCGGCCCCACGACGGGCGCGGAGCCGGTCGCTTGCCCGCATCCAAGGGGAGCGCCAGCGGCGATTCCCGAGGCAGCTGTAACGGCGCTCGCGAGCCCGCCGTGACGTCAGGACCTCGCGGCGACCGCCTCGTTCGCCCACACCTCGCGAGCCGCGCCGCCGTCGCGGTCCCGGGTGACCGCCCCCCCGGCGCGGCGTCGCCCGCGCCGTGAGCGTGTCGCGCCGTGCCGCCGGCTACCGCGCAGGGTCGACCGTGGACGCCGTGAACATCCCCGTCAGGTAGTGCCCGGGCACGTTGCACAAGAGCACGTAGCGCCCGGCCGCGAGCTCGACCGTCGTCGAGCCGCTCCCGCCGCCGCCGACGCGCGCTCGGCCGTCACCGAGAACTCGCTCAGGACGACCGCGACCGTGGTGCCGGCGGGGGAAGCGGCGGCCGCGGGGGTGGCCGTGGCCGCCGGCGCCGCGG
>VGNK01000283.1 GCA_016866055.1 Chloroflexota bacterium
GACGCCGTCACCGTGCCGCCCGGAATCGGCGCGAGACCGTTCGCGTCGACCCACGTCGCACTAATGTTGCCCGACGCCGCGGTCAACCCGATCGAAACCGTCCCGGCCGTCACCGTCGCCGAGGCCGCCAGCCCCGGCGTCGTCGCCGCCGTGAACGTGATCGTCGTCGCACCGATGATGACCGACTGACCGCCGGTCGCTGGGGTCACGCGCAGCAACACCGTCGCCGTGCCCGCCGTCGTCGGCGCCCTGATCACGGCCACCAGTGTTGCGGCTGCACCACCGCTGTTAGCGGCGACGCCAGCCGACGCCTGCTGCGCCCCAGCTGCCGGAGCCGGTGGATTCGCTGCCGCGAGCGCACCGGAGAGGGCGCCGGGGATCGTCCCCAGGTCGGTGCTGACCGTCATCACCGTCTGGGCGGTACCAGCGGCGCCGGTGTTCGCGCCCGCGCCGCTCGTGAAGGTGACCGCCACCGTGCTCGCGCCATCCGCCTGCACGGTCGACGGGGACTTGGATGCGACCGTGCCCCAGATGGTCGAGTTCGCGCCCGCCGCAAGCTCTGCAGTGTGCGTGGCCGGCGTGGCCGGCACACCCTGCGTGAGGAGGCTGAACCCCGCCGCCGCAGCCTGCGTCGTGTTAGCTGTGTACAGTCCGGCGGCAGGGTTAACGATACCGGCAACGGTAAACGTCGCAGCCGTATTCTCGGCGAGCGTTCCCGCGCCGACAGTCGCCGTCAGAACGCCAGCAGCCGCCGTGCAGGTGAGCGTCGCATTTACAAAACCGGCGACGGCCGTGCACGTCGGGCTAGCCGGCAGAGTGAAGCTCGTCGGGAACTCCGCGACGATCACCGAGCCGGCGAGCAGGTTAGCGTTTTCGTTACCGCCGGTGCCGATCGTGAATCCGATCGTCCAAGTCTCCGTCAGGCCCGTGGCCTGAATTGGAGCGCTGAAAGTGATAGCTGAGAGGGTCTCAGCGTGGGCCGTCTTCGCAGTTGGCCCTGCGAGCAGCAGCGCTGCGGCGAAGGCCAGTGACGCGGCGACGGCGGACCCGTACCACGCATATTTTCTGATCAAACTCAAAGCAGTTGTCCTCCAATGAGAACGCATCTCAACGACATGTCTCCTTACCGCCCCTCCCGAGCCCTCCTCTCGCAGGGGCCACGCCGCGAGCGCTCATTCAGCGGGCTGATGCCACCGCTCGAGCAAAACGCCACCAGCGCCGCTCGAAATCCCGCTCGCCGCGGACCGGGTCCCTCTTGCGTCGCCCGCCGTCGCGGCGGGCGACGGCGCCCACGATCACGCCGTCCATCGCTGGACAGACTCCGCCGGGGTCGCATCACTGAGAACGTGCCCGGGCCGGTCGGGTTAACGCGCTCGGCGTTCGGAACGAGGCGGTGCCGGCACCAGCGCGCTCCTCGGGGGGCGCCACCCGCCTGTGTACCGCGCGGGGCCGTGCACGTGGCCCGGCGGGGCGGCCGGGAGGTATCGCAATCGTCGACCAAACCCGCTCACGGACCCGGCGGCGTGCCCGTCGCTTGCGCCGCGCGGCGCGACTCATAGCGCACGACCGCTTGGAGCGCCTCCCCGCGGGCCTCATCGGCCGCCCGCACGGCCTCTTCGCCGGCGGCCGGGGGCGCCCTCATGAACGCCTCCTGCGCTCGGTGCAGCAGCTGCAGCGCGGCGAAGACCGAGGGCTGCCGGGCCGGGGGCACCAGCCGGTCGATCGCCGCCCCCGCCTCGCGCGCGGCGGAGGCGAACGCGCGGAGGTCGTCGGCGGCCGCCGGCGCGCCGCGCTCGGCGGCAGCCTCCATGCGCTCGACCGCGCGCTCGAGGTCGCGCAGCGGGGCGGCGAGCGGGGCGGCGGGGGGCGCGCCCGAGCGCTGCCCGAGCACGATCGCGCCGCCGGCGAGGATCGCGAGCGCGGTGAGCATCCCGGCGGCGAGCGAGAAGAGCCGGTGCGCCCGCATCAGCGCTCACCGTGAAGGCCGGGGAAGCTGGTCCCAGCACGCAGGCTGCGCCCGCGGCCCCGGCGCGGCGCCGTCGATCGCGGCCCGGGGAGGCTCGGCGCGCCGGCGAGCGAACCCGGCAACGTGGCGGCGGGCGCCGTGCATGCAGTCATGCTATCATTATGCATGCAACGAGGAGCAGCAGTGAAGCAGATCACGGTCCGCGACGTCCCCGATGACGTCGTCGAGGCGCTGCGGGAGTGCGCGCGTGACGGCGGGCAGAGCCTGAACTCCATCGCGCGCACGGCCCTCGCCGAGTATGCCGCCCGCCGTCGCTGGCGGCGGCGGCTCGCGGAGCAGCTGCCGGCGATGGACGCGCTGCGCGAGCGCATCGCCGCGCGCCGCGGGGGCGAGCTTCCCGAGAGCGTGCCCCTGATCGCCTCCGATCGCGAGCGCCGGCGCTCGGAGCCGTGAACGGCCCCACGCGATACGTCGTGGACGCCTCCGTGGGCGTCAAGTGGATCCTGCCGGAGCCGGGCAGCGACCGGGCGTGCGCGCTGCTCGCGGAGGTCGCCGCCGGCCACGCTCACCTGCTCGCGCCCGACCTCTACGCGGCGGAGGTGGCGAACGTGCTCTGGCAGCGCGCGTCGCTCCGCGCCGAGCTGACGGAGGAGGAGGCGCGCGAGGCGCTCCGCGCGCTGCTCGTCTCGCTCCCGGAGCTGGTGCCGTCCGAGGCCCTGCTCCCGCAGGCGCTGGCGCTGGCGCTCGCGTTCCGGCGCCCCGTGTACGACTGCCTGTACGCCGCGCTCGCGGTGCGCGAGGGCTGCACGCTCGTCACGGCGGATCGCCGCCTCGCCGGGGTGCTCGGGCCGGCGACCGCGCGGGTCACGTTGCTCGAGGAGCTCGCGGCCGGCGCGTGAACGGCGTGGCCGCAACTGGTGCGAACGGCCCCGCGGGGTCGGGGGTGGCCGCCTGCGCGATCCCGGGGACCGGTCGGGCGGACGCTC
>VGNK01000284.1 GCA_016866055.1 Chloroflexota bacterium
CGATCCCCGGATAGCCGAGGAGCCGGAAGCTCGTCTCCACCTCCATGAGCATCGCCGCGCCGATGATGAGGGCGGCGAGCAGCAGGCCCACCGTGATGCGGTTCGCGATCTTCTGCAGGCCCATCATGAGCCGGGTCTGGTCGAAGCCCTTGAGCTGCACGGGGACGTCGTCATCCGCCATGCGGTCCAGGATGCGGTTGAGCCTCCCGGGCAGACGCTCGGCGAGGTCCTTCGTCTCGATGAGCGCGCCGAACACCGTGGCCGGGGAGAGCACGCCCGCGACCCGGCGCTGCATGACGGTCGCGAGGTGGTCGCGCAGCGCCTCCTGCGGATTGAACTCCGGATCGAGCCGGCGGCCGATCTCGTCGAGGTTCAGGAACGTCTTCCCCAGCATCATCAGCTCGGGCGGCAGCCTGAGCCCGTTCTCGGCGGCCACGCGCGTCACGTCGAGCACGAGCCGGCCCACCTGGAGATCGCGCAAGGCGGCGTCCTGGTGGTCGGCGACGACCGCGCGCACCGCGCGCGTGAAGTCCTCGCGCGCGAAGTCCTCGCGCGGCTCGCCGAGCCGCACGGCGTAGTCGGCGGCCTCGTCGCCGCGCCCCTCGCTGATCGCGAGCAGGAGCTGCAGGAGCTGGTCCTGCATCCGCGGCGTGAGCCGCGCCACCATCCCGAGGTCGATGAGCGCCAGCGTGCCGTCCGGCGTGACGAGCAGGTTGCCGGGGTGTGGGTCGGCGTGGAAGAAGCCGTCGACCAGCACCTGGTGCAGGTAGGCCGCGAACAGCGCGTCCGCCAGGCGCGTGGCGCCGAGCTCGAGCAGCACGACCGGGCTCAGGTCGGTGATCTTGGTGCCCGCGACGTAGTCCATCGTGAGCACGCGCGAGGTCGTGTAGTCCGCGATCGGCGCCGGGACGACCAGGCGAGGGAAGCGCTCGAGCGCGCGCCCGAGCACGGTCAGGTTCTCCGCCTCGACGCGGTAGTCGAGCTCGCGCAGCAGGCTCTTGCGGAACTCGTCCACGAGCCGGCAGATGTCGTAGCGCTTCGCGGACTCCGAATAGCGCTCGAGCAGGTCCGCCACCGCTTCCAGCACTTCGAGGTCGTCGGCGACCTGGCGGCGCACGCCCGGCCGCTGCACCTTCACCGCGACCGCCCGCCCGTCGCGGAGGACCGCGCGATGGACCTGGGCCAACGACGCGGCGGCGAGGGGTGTCGCGTCGAACTCGAGGAACGCCTTGGAGAGCCGGACGCCGAGCTCGTCGCGGACGACGATCTCGACCTCGCCGAACGCGACGGGTGTCACGTGATCCTGCAGCCGCGCGAGCGCCGCGAGGTACGGGTCGGGCAGGAGATCGGCGCGGGTCGAAAGGAGCTGGCCGAGCTTCACGAACGTCGGGCCGAGCCGCTCGAGGTGCTGCGCGAAGTCCTCGGCGGAGGCGGCGGCCTCGTCGCCCGGCTCCGGCAGCTCGTCGCCGAGGACGTCCTCGAGCCGGGCGCGCTTGAGGAGATCGGATCGTCCGTAGCGCAGGACGAGCGCGAGCAGGTCCTTGTAGCGCGCGAGATGCCGGGGCTGGAGCGAGAGCCCCATGGGCGCGTCCGCGTCAGGCAGCGCGGCGGCGGCTGCCTCGCGGCACCTTCGGGGTGCGGGCGCGGGTGGCGCGGTCGGCGCCCTTCGCGGCGCCCTCGGCCATCTCCTGCGTCGTCTCGGCGGCGGTCGACGCCGCCTCGCCCGCCATGCCGCCCAGCTCGCGCGCCGCGGCCGACACCCCCTTCGCCATCCCGCGCGCCACGCCGGTCGCCATGCGGACCGCCTGCATCGCGGACGCGGTCGCGATCTCGGTCAGGCTCTCGACCGCGCGTTCGGAGACGTCGGCGGCGCCGGTCGAGGAACGGCGGGTCTTGGAGGAGCTGGGACGCTTCGCGCGGCGACGACTGGCCATGATGGATCCTCCCGGAGATCGAGTCCTGAATCCAGGGCAGCAAGGCGGGTGCCAGCGACCCGCCGTCCGGCGCTACACTGCCAGCGTCATGGCCGACGTGCTGGTGGTGGAAGACGAGCCCGATATCCGGCATCTCATTGCGCACCACCTCGAGCGCGAGGGGTATCGCTGCCGCGCCGTGGCGAACGGCGCGGAGGCGCTGCGGGCGGTGCGCGCGTCCGTGCCCGACCTGATCGTGCTCGACCTGATGCTGCCGGAGATCGACGGGCTCGAGGTCTGCCGGCGCCTGCGCGGGGACGCCGCCACCGCGACCGTGCCGATCATCATGCTGACCGCCAAGAGCGACGAGGTCGACCGGATCGTGGGCCTCGAGCTCGGCGCCGACGACTACGTCGCGAAGCCGTTCTCGCCGAAGGAGCTGGTGGCCCGCGTGCGGGCGGTCCTGAGGCGGGCGCGCCCCGAGGTGGCCGGCCGCGTCTTCCGCGAGGGCGCGCTGCTGTTGGACCCCGCGCGCCACACCGCCTCGGTCAGCGGCGCGACGCTCGCGCTCACCCCGAAGGAGTTCGACCTGCTCCAGGTCCTCATGGAGGCGGCGGGCCGCGTGCTCACGCGCGAGCACCTGCTCACCCGGGTGTGGGGCTATGCGCACGCCGACGAGATCGAGTCCCGCACGGTCGACGTCCACGTGCGCCGCCTGCGCGCCAAGCTCGGGGACGAGGGGCGGCGGATCGCGACCGTGAAGACCGTCGGCTACCGCTTCGAGCGCGCCGGGGGCGAAGGCTGATGCTCGCGGTCCTGCGCCGGCGGATCGTCCTGAAGCTGACCCTCACGCTCGTCGGCTTCGTCGCGCTGTCGATCCTGGCGGCGGGCTTCTATCTCGGCGACGCGCTCGAGCGGGCCGCGGTCGCTTCGCTGGAGGCGCGGCTGGCGACCGGCGGCCGGCTGCTCCGTCCGGAGGCGGCCGCGCTGCTCGCGCAGCCGCCGGCGCCGCCGGC
>VGNK01000285.1 GCA_016866055.1 Chloroflexota bacterium
CGCGCGGTCGCGGGTCGCCGCGGCGTGCTGCTGTGCGGCCCCGCCGAGCCGCCGCCCGACCCGCCGGCGCTCGTCGCGCTCGCCGAGGCGCTCGGCTGGCCGGTCGTCGCCGACCCGATCTCCGGCATGCGCGCGGGCGCGCATCCGCTCGATGCGATCGTCGAGACGGCGGACCTCCTCGCGCGCGAGCCGGCCTTCGTCGCGCGCGCAGCGCCCGAGGTCGTGATCCGCCTCGGTGCCGCGCCGACCTCGAAGCCGCTCGCGCAGTGGCTCGCGGGGCTGCCGGAGGCGCGCCCGATCGTGGTGGACCCGGCGGGCGGCTGGCGCGACCCGGATCTCGCCGCCGGCGCGCTGATCGAGGCGGACGAGACGGCCTTCTGCGAGGCGTTGCGGCGCGCGCTGCCCTCCGCTGGCGCCCGCGCGGACGGCGAGTGGGGCGCGCTCTGGCGGGAGGCGAACCTCGCTGCGCGACGCGCGCTCCGCACGGCCGTCGAGCAGATCGAGGAGCCGTTTGAGGGGCGCGCAGCGCTCGCGCTCGCCGACGCGCTCCCCGACGGCGCGACGCTCGTGGTCGGCAACAGCATGCCGATCCGCGACGTCGACTCGTTCTTCCCGGTGGTGCCGCGCCGGCTGCGGCTGCTCGGCACGCGCGGCGCGTCGGGGATCGACGGCGTGGTCTCGACGGCGGTCGGCGCCGCGGCCGCGCGCGGCGGCCCGGTCGCGCTGCTCGTCGGCGACCTCTCGCTGCTCCACGACCTCAACGGGCTGTGGCCACTCGCGCGCCACGGCCTCGACCTGACCGTCGTGCTGCTCAACAACGACGGCGGCGGGATCTTCCACTTCCTCGCGCAGCGCGACGCCGTGCCCGCGCAGTTCGAGACGTGGTTCGGGACACCGCACGGTCTCGACCTGCGGCACGCCGTCGCGCTACACGGCGGGCGGCACGCACAACTCGACGGCCGCGACTGGGACGCCTCGCTGGCGGCGGCGCTCGCGCGCCCCGGGCTCGACGTGCTCGAGCTGCGCACGGAGCGCGATCGCAACGTCGCGCTGCACCGCCGCGTGTGGGAGCGCGCGGCGGCGGCCGTGCGCGAGGCGGTCACCGGCGCCGGCGTCGCGGGGAGCTGAGCGTGCCGCACCTCGCCGTCGACGGGCTCGCGTTCAACGTCGACCGCTACGGCGTCGGCCCTCCCGTCGTCCTGCTGCACGGCTTCACGGGCTCGCGCACGACATGGCAGGCGCTCGTGCGCGACATCGACCGCGAGTTCACCACGCTCTCGGTGGACCTCGTCGGGCACGCGCTGTCCGGCTCGCCGCGCGAGCTGGAGCGCTATCGCATGCGCCGCGCCGTCGACGACCTCGCCGCGCTGCTCCGCGCGATCGGCTTCGAGCGCGCGGCGTGGGTCGGTTACTCGCTCGGCGGTCGGGTGGCGCTCCAGGTCGCCGTCCACCGCCCGGACGTGGTCTCGGCGCTCGTGCTCGAGGGCGCGACGCCCGGGCTCGCCGACGCGACGGAGCGGGCGGAGCGCGTGCGCGCCGACGAGGCGCTCGCGGACCGCATCGAGTCCGAGGGGCTGGACTGGTTCGTCGAGCACTGGGGGTCGCTCGCGATGTGGGACACGCAGCGCATGCGGCTCTCCGGGCCGATGCAGGCCGCGCTCCGGCAGCAGCGGCTCGCGCAGCGCACCGTGGGGCTCGCGAACAGCCTGCGCGGGATGGGGACGGGCGCCCAGGAGCCGGTGGACGACCGGCTGCCTGGGTTGCGCGTGCCCACGCTGCTCATCACGGGCGCGCTCGACCTGAAGTTCACCGAGATCGCGCGCGAGATGGCGCGCTCGCTCCCGAACGCTACCATCAGCCAGATCGAAGACGCCGGGCACGCGGCGCACCTCGAGCGGCCCGCGGAGTTCAACGCCATCGTCCTGGACTTCCTGCGACGCGTGTGCGCCGCCTAGCCTCCGGGAGGACACATGACGACCGACACGCGACCGGTCGCCTGGCGCTCGGCCGGGAGCTACGCCGACATCGTCTACGAGAAGGCCGAGGGGATCGCGAAGGTCACGATCAACCGGCCGGAGGTGCACAACGCCTTCCGCCCGCAGACGCTGCGTGAACTCGCCGACGCGTTCCTCGACGCCGCGCGCGACCACGAGGTGGGCGTCGTGCTCTTCACGGGCGCGGGCGGGCGCGCGTTCTGCTCCGGCGGCGATCAGCGCATCCGCGGCACGAGCGGCTACCTCGACGAGGAGGGGTCGCCGAGCCTCAACGTGCTGCCGCTGCAGCGCTTCATCCGCGAGATGCCGAAGCCGGTGATCGCGCTCGTCGCGGGGTGGGCGATCGGCGGCGGGCACGTGCTGCACGTGATCTGCGACCTCACGATCGCGGCCGACAACGCGCGCTTCGGCCAGACGGGCCCGCGCGTCGGGTCGTTCGACGCCGGCTTCGGCTCGTCGATGCTCGCGCGCAACGTCGGGCTGAAGAAGGCGCGCGAGATCTGGTACCTCTGCCGGCAGTACGACGCGCAGGAGGCGCTGCAGATGGGGCTCGTGAACGCGGTCGTCCCGCTCGAGCAGCTCGAGGCCGAGGGGGTGCAGTGGGCGCGCGAGATCCTGCGCCACAGCCCGACCGCGATCCGCTTCCTGAAGAACGCGTTCCTCGCGGAGACCGACGGGGCGAACGGGCTGCAGGTGCTCGCCGGCGACATCACGATGCTCTACTACACGACCGCCGAGGCCCAGGAGGGGCGGAACGCGTTCCTCGAGAAGCGACGCCCGGACTTCGGCAAGTTCCAGCGGCTCCCCTTCCACGGCTGAGCGCGTGACCTCGCCCGCGCGCGTCGCCGCCGGGCCCGGGCGCCTGCGCGCCTGGGTGATCGCGGCGCGCGTGCCGACGCTGACCGCGGCGGTGACGCCGGT
>VGNK01000286.1 GCA_016866055.1 Chloroflexota bacterium
CGCCGCCCGCGGTCTTCGGCGAGCGCCCCGCGCCGCCCGGCGCGCCGACCGTGCTGCTCTACGCGCACCACGACGTGCAGCCGGCGGGCGACCTCGCCCAGTGGACGGCCGCGCCGTTCGAGCCCGCCGAGCGCGACGGCCGCCTCTACGGGCGCGGCGCCTCCGACGACAAGTCGGGGGTCGCCACGCATCTCGGCGCGCTGCGCGCGCACGGCGGCGCCCCGCCCGTCGGCGTGAAGCTCTTCGTCGAGGGCGAGGAGGAGATCGGCTCGCCCCACTTCCCCGACTTCCTCGCGCGCTACCGCGAGGAGCTCGCCGCCGACGTCGTCGTCGTCGCGGACTCCGAGCACTGGGGCGTGGGCCGTCCCGCGATCACGACCTCGCTGCGCGGGCTCGTCGACTGCTCCGTGGAGCTGCGCGTGCTGAAGGCCGGCGTGCACTCGGGGCAGTTCGGCGGCCCGCTGCTCGACGCGCTCACGCTGATGTCGCGGCTGCTCGCGACCCTGCACGACGAGCGCGGCCGCCCTGCGGTCGCGGGCCTCGTCTCCGGCGACGCCGACCCGCTCGACCTCACCGAGCCGCAGCTGCGCCACGAGGCCGGCGTGGTCGACGGCGTGGAGCTCGTCGGCGACGGCGCGCTCACCTCGCGCATCTGGATGCGCCCCGCGATCGACGTGCTCGCGATCGACGCGCCCTCGACGCGGGAGGCGATCAACCAGATCGTGCCGGTCGCGCGCGCGAAGGTGAGCGTGCGCATCGCGCCCGGCGACGAGCCCACGCGGGCGATGCGCGCGCTCGTCGAGCACCTGGAGGCGCGCGCGCCGTTCGGCGCGCAGCTCTCGGTGAAGCCGGGCGCGGGGGCGGCGCCCTTCAGGCTCGATCCCGCGGGCCCCGGCTACGACGCGGTGCGCGGCGGCATCGAGGCGGCGTGGGGGCAGCCGCCCGTGCACATCGGCATCGGCGGGACGATCCCGCTCGTCGCCGACCTGAAGACGGCGTACCCGGGCGCGCAGATCCTGATCACGGGCGTCGGCGAGCCGGGCAGCCGCATCCACGGCCCCGACGAGAGCCAGGACCTCGACGAGCTGCGGCGGGGGTGCCTCGCGGAGGCGGTCGCGCTGCGGCTGCTCGCGGGCGGCGGGCGGTAGCCGGGCGGCACCTCCGGCGGCGCCGCTCCGCGAAGGGAGCGCGCGATGGCCACGATCGTCGAGCGGCGCGCCGCGGACGAGTCGGCGGTGCTCTTCATCTGCGACTACTCCCCGCCGCGCGGCGCCGATCCCGCACTGCTCGACGGCGTGCGCGCGGTCCCGGCCGACTGGATCTCGGTCGCCTACAACCCGGGGAAGGCGACGCGCGTCAGCTCCGCGGCCGCCGCGCGCTGGATCAAGGATCACGCCGGCCGCGACGTCGTCTTCACGCTCGGCACGCGCGACATGAACCGGCTCGCGGTCGAGAGCCTGCTGCTCGGCGCCGCGCTGCTCGGGCTCGAGAACGTGGTCGTCGTGCAGGGCGACCCGTTCTCGGAGCGCGAGCTCGCGGGCGTGAAGGCCGTCGACGACTTCACGTCGACCGCGCTGCTGCGCGCGATCGTGCAGATGAACGAGGGGGTCGACTACCGCGGGAGCCGGCTCCAGGCGCCGACGGCGCTCTGCGCGGGCGCGACGATCGACCTCGGTCGCGACCGCGACGCGGAGCTCGCGCTGACGCGTCGCAAGCGGGCGGCGGGGGCGCGCTTCTTCCTCACGCAGCCGGTGTACGACGCGGGCGTCGTGGAGTCGTTCCTCGACGGCTACGCGTCGGCGGCCGGCGAGCCGCTCGGCGCGCCGGTGTTCGTCGGGGTGCAGGTGATGACGGCGGAGAGCCTGCGCTTTGGCGACGTGCCGGCGCGGGCGAACGAGCAACTCGACGCGGGGCGGCCCGGCGAGGAGATCGCCGGCGAGGTGCTGCGCGCGTTCGTCGAGCGCGGGCTGCGCTCGATCTACCTGGTGCCGCCGATCATGCGTGGCGGGCGGCGGGACTATGAGGCGGCCGCGCGCGTGATCGAGGGGTATCGCGCGGGGTGACGCCGCCGCGCCGGGGCACCCGCGCGGCGTGGCGGCTCAGCCGGCTCACGCCGGCCGCTCGCCGATCTCGAGCCGGCTGCACGCGTGCTCCGGGCGAGCGGCCCGCGTCAGCGGGCTGAGCCGCCACGCCTACACGAGGAGATACGGCCTTCCGAGCAGCTCCGCGACGCGCCCGAGGAAGCGCGCGGCCGGCGCGCCGTCGAGTAGGCGATGGTCGAACGTGAGGCTGAGCACCGCGGTCTGCGCGCGCGTGACCGCGCCGCCCTCCACCACCGCGACCTCGCGCACGCGCCCGAGGCCGAGGATCGCGGCCTGCGGCGGGTTCACGACCGGCGTGAACGCGTCGACGACCGTGCCCTCGAGCGATGTCACCGTGAACGTGCCGCCGGTCATGTCGTCGGGCGAGAGTCGACCGGACTTCGCGCGCTCGTTGAGGTCGGCGATCGTGCGCGCGACCTCCTTCAGCGGGAGCGCGTCGGCGCCGCGCACGACCGGCACGAGGAGCCCCGCGTCCTGGTCGAGCGCGAAGCCGACGTTGACCGCGGGGTCGCTCACGATCTGATCGCCCTCGAGCCGCGCGTTGAGCGCGGGGTGCTCGCGCAGCGCGAGCGCGCACGCCTTCACGGCGAGCGCGGTGAGCGTGACGACGACGCGGTCGGCGCGCCACTCGCGGTTGAGGCCGTGGATCATCGCGGTCGCCTCGTCGACGCGCGTCTCGGAGGAGAGCGTGAGCTGCGCCATCGCGCCGAGGCTCTGGTGCATGCGCTCGCCGATGGTGCGGCGGCGGCCACGGTACGGGGTCGCGCCGGACGCCCCGGCGGCGGCGGCG
>VGNK01000287.1 GCA_016866055.1 Chloroflexota bacterium
CATGGAGCGCGCGCTGCGGGTCGTGTCGGTCCAGCGCGGGTTCGACCCTCGCGAGTTCGCGCTCGTGGCGTTCGGCGGCGCCGGCCCGCTGCACGCGTGCGCGCTCGCGGACGCGCTCGAGATGCCACGCGTGCTCGTGCCGCTGATGCCCGGCGTGCTGGCGGCGCAGGGCGCGGTGTCCAGCGATCTGACCGCCACGCGCACTCGCTCGGTGCTGCGCCCGCTCGCGCCCGATGCCTTCGCGGCGATCGAGGCGGCGATGCGCGCCGTCGCGGACGAGGTGCGCGACGAGCTCGCCGCGGAGGGCACGGTCGTCACAGACGCGCTCGACCTGCGCTACCTCGGCCAGTCCTACGAGCTCACGGTGGAGGTGGCGGCGGACGGGCTCGCCGGCGCGCTGCGCGACTTCCACGCGCTCCACGAGCAGCGCTTCGCGCACGCGGAGGCGTCTGCGCCGGTGGAGGTCGTGAACGTGCGCGCGCTCGGGCGCGTGCCGGCGGAGCGCGCGCGCCCGCGTCCCGCGTTCGAGGGTGCCGGCGAGGCAGGCGCGGGGAGGGAGGTGGAGATCCTGCACCGCGGCCGCGCGTGGAGTGCGCGCAGCCTCCCCCGGTCGGCGCTGCGCGCCGGCGATCGCGTCGACGGGCCGGCGATCGTGACGCAGCTCGACACCACGACGCTCGTCGCCCCCGGCTGGCGCGCCGAGGTCGACGGCGACGGCAACCTCGTGCTGGCGCGCGCATGACCGCCCCGCGCGCGCTGGGCGCCGCCGACCTCGCGATCGCGGACGCGACGCTCGCCTCCGTCGCCGAGGAGATGGGCGAGGCGCTCGGCCGCACCGCCTACTCTCCGAACATCAAGGAGCGGCGCGACTTCTCCTGCGCGATCTTCGACCCGCGCGGGCAGATGGTCGCGCAGGCCGCGCACATGCCGGTGCACCTCGGCGCGATGCCGACCGCGGTGCGCCAGGTGATGGAGCTCGCGCCGTTCGCGCCCGGCGACGTGCTCGCGCTCAACGACCCCTTCCGCGGGGGGACGCACCTCCCCGACCTCACCACCGTCGCGCCGGTGTTCGCCGGCGAGGAGCTGATCGGCTTCGCGGCGACGCGCGCGCACCACGCGGACATCGGCGGGATGGCGCCGGGGTCGATGCCGGTCGCGCGCGAGCTGCTGCAGGAGGGGCTCGTGATCCCGCCGATCCGGCTCGTGGAGCGAGGCCGCATGAACGACGCGGCCTTCGCGCTGATCGTGCGCAACTCGCGCGCGCCCGACGAGCGGCGCGGCGACCTGCGCGCGCAGCTCGCGAGCACCGCGCTCGGCGCACGGCGGCTCGTGGCGATCGCGGAGCGCTTCGGGATCGACGGGCTGCGCGCGCGCTACGAGGCGCTGCTCGCGCACGGCGAGCGCGTCGTGCGAGCGGTGATCGCCGGCATCCCCGACGGCCGCTACGCGTTCGAGGACCGCATGGAGGTCGGGCCGGACGGGCTCGCGATCCGGCTGGCGCTCACGATCGCCGGCGAGGAGGCGCACTTCGACTTCACGGGCACCGACCCCGAGACGGCGGAGGCGAGCGTGAACGCGGTCGCCGCGGTGACGCAGTCGGCCTGCTACTACACGCTGCGCTGCCTCGCGGGTTCGGACACGCCGACGAACGAGGGTTGCTACCGACCGATCCGGTTCACGCTGCCGGCGCGCAGCGTGGTGGCGGCGGGGCCGCCCCGAGCGGTGTCGGCGGGCAACGTCGAGACGAGCCAGCGCATCACCGACGTCGCGCTGGGGGCGCTGGCGCAGGCGGTGCCGGACCGCGTCCCGGCGGCCTCCTCGGGGACGATGAACAACATCACCATCGGCGGATTCGACGAGGCGCGCGAGCGCGCCTACGCCTACTACGAGACGATCGCGGGCGGGGCCGGAGCCGGGCCGCGGCGCGCGGGCCGGTCGGGCGTCCACACGCACATGACGAACACGATGAACACCCCGGTCGAGGCGCTGCCGCTCGCGTACGCGTTCACGGTGGAGCGCTACGAGCTGCGGGAGGGCACCGGGGGCGCGGGCGGCCACCCCGGCGGCGAAGGCGTGATCCGCGAATACCGATTCGACGGCGAGGCGACGGTCTCGCTCGTGACCGAGCGCCGGCGGTTCCGTCCGTGGGGGCTCGCGGGCGGCGGGCCCGGCGCACCCGGACGCAACACGCTCATCCGCCGCGACGGCACGACGGAGGATCTGGGCGCGCGCGCGCAGGTGGACGTGCGCGCCGGCGACCGCGTGCGGGTCGAGACGCCGGGCGGCGGGGGCTGGGGCGCCCCCGCCGTCCCCTGAGGGCCCGGGACCCCCTCCCGGACCCGGGAAACGGGGCAGGGGCCAGGCGGTATACTGCCGGCACGGACGAGGTGGACCGCACCCACTCGACGAAACAGGCGGGGCTGATGTCCGACCGGCTCGAGCGAGAGATCGAAGAGATCCTCGACAAGATCGAGAAGTTCCCGGCGCCCGAGACGCGGCGCGCGCGGGCGCGGCGGCGCGTGCTGCGCCGCATCGGCGGGGCGATCGCGGAGCGCCAGCGCGCGGTGATGCGCGGGCTCTCGCGCGTCTCGATCGGGCAGGTGATGCTCGTCGCGTTCCTGCTCATCCTCGGCTCGTTCTTCTTCCGCCGGTTCAACGCCGTGCTCATGCAGTGGGCCCTCTACGCGGGGATCGTGCTCTTCATCAGCAGCTTCGCGATCCTCACCTTCAGCCGCCGCGGGGGCGGCGGCACGGTCCAGGGGCAGTGGCGCGGCCGGGAGGTGCGCTACCGTCCCGGTGGCCCGAGCCTCGCGCTGCGCCTGCGCCGCTGGCTCGCCGCGCGCCGCGCCCGCCG
>VGNK01000288.1 GCA_016866055.1 Chloroflexota bacterium
AGGCGGTCGGGCTCGCCCGGGCGGCCAGCGACTGAGGCGCGCGCGGCGCCCCCGAGCGCCGCCCGACGGCGGGCGCCGCGGGGAGCGTGATCCCGCCCACCCCGCGCTCGTCTCGACGCCCCCCGCCCGCGATGCGAGGATGGGCGGGACCGCGCATCCGCCCGCGAAGGAGCAGCCGGCGATGACCCGTGAGGAGATCCTGCGGCTCACCGACCTCGCCTCCTGCGCCGGCTGAGCGGGGAAGATGGGTCTCGGGACCCTGGCGCAGGTGCTGCGCCCGCTGCAGGACGCGTTCCCCGCTGACCGCCACCCCGCGCTCCTCGTCGGCCTCGCGGGGCCGGACGACGCCGCCGTCTACCGCCTGAGTGCCGACGTCGCGCTCGTGCAGACGGTCGACTTCTTCCCACCCGTCGTCGACGACCCGTTCACGTACGGGCAGATCGCCGCGGTGAACGCGATGTCGGACGTCTACGCGATGGGCGGCGAGGTGCTGCTGGCGCTGCAGGTCGCCGCGTTCCCGGAGGGCCTCGACCCGGCGATCCTCGGTGAGATCTTCCGCGGCGGCGCGGACAAGGTCGCCGAGGCGGGCGGCGTGATCGCGGGCGGGCACACGGTCTTCGACGAGGAGCCGAAGTACGGGCTCGCGGTGACGGGGATCGTGCATCCGGACGCGGTGATCCGCACGGGCGGCGCGCGCCCGGGCGATGCGCTGCTGCTCACGAAGGCGATCGGGACGGGCGTGCTGATGACCGCGGCCAAGCAGCAGCGAGCGGGGCATGAGGCGGGGCTGGCGGCGGCGGTGAAGTCGATGCTGCGCCTGAACCGCCACGCCTCGCATCTCGCGCGCGCCGGCCAGGTGCACGCGATGACCGACGTCACGGGGTTCGCGCTGCTCGGGCACGCGCGCGAGATCGCCGAGGCGAGCGGAGCGACCGTGGTGATCGACGCGGCCGCGGTGCCGCTGCTGCCCGAGGCTCGACGGTTCGCCGCCGAGGGCGCGCTCACCGGCGGGGGCGGTCGCAACCGCGAGCAGCTCGGCGATCGTGTGCGCCTCGCGGCCGGGCTCGACCGCGTGACGGTCGACCTCCTCTACGACCCGCAGACCTCCGGGGGGCTCTTGATCGCGGTGCCCGAATCGGGCGCCGACGGGCTGCGGGCGGCGATCGCCGCGCAGGAGGGCGCGTGCTGGCGCGTCGGCCGGGTCGAGCGGGGTGCGTCCGTCGTGGAGGTGCGATGAAGCACTCCCCGCGCGCGCGGCTCGCGCGTCGCGTCGCGGTCGCGCTGTTCGTGCTCGCGGTGGGGCTCGCGGCTCTCGCCGTGGGCTGTCGCGGTGGCGGGGGCGGCGGCGACGTGAAGGACGTCGACGCGGCGGAACTGCTGCGCCGCGCGGCGGAGCGCATGGACGGCGTGCGCTCGATGCGCTTCCTGCTCGAGCACCAGAACGGCAAGGCGGAGATCCTCAACGGCCTGCTCATGGAGCGCGCGGAGGGCGCGGTCGCCGGGGCGGACCGGCTGACGGTCGAGGTGCTCGCGCAGGCGGGGCCGCTCAACGCGAAGATCGGGATCGTGATCCTTCCGGACCAGTCCTGGATCACAAACCCGCTCACGGGCCGCTGGGAGCGGCAGCAGGTGACGATCGCCTCGCTCTTCGACCCCGCGAGCGGGGTGACCGCGCTCATGCGCTCGGTGACGTCGCCGCGCGTCACCGGGCGCGAGCAGGCGGGCGTCGTCGACGCGTACGTCGTGGAGGCCAAGGTGGATTCGGGCGAGCTGGCGCTCTTCGCGAGCGGCGCCCCCTCCGGGCGCGAGCTCACGGCGAAGGCCTGGATCGGCGTCGCCGACCCGCTCGTGCACCGCATCGAGGTCACGGGCGCGATCACCACCGCCGAGCCTGCGAACCTCGTGCGCCGGCTCACCCTGCGCGACTTCGGCGCCGAGATCGCGATCGAGCCGCCGCGCTGATGCGCGCCCGCCTCGCCCCGTGAGCGCGCCTGCGCGCCACCGCGCGCCGCGAGGGCGCGTGCCGCGCGGCGACCGCTGGCTGCTCTTCTTCGTCGCCGCGGGCGTGTTCGTCGCCGCCGACGATCAGACGTCGATCGTGACGGTGCTGCCCGCGATGGTCGCGGATATCGGGCTGACCGTCGACGACTTCTACCTGACGTCGTGGGTGATCAACGGCTACCTGCTCGGCTACGTCGTGGCGCTCCCGATCGTGGGGCGGATCGCCGACGCATATGGTCACGCGCGCGTGTACGCGGCGGCGGTCGGCGTCTTCATGGCCGGCAGCGCGCTCGTCGCGCTCTCGCCCGGCTTCGGCTTCGCGGTGGGGGCGCGGGCGCTGCAGGCGGTTGGCGGCGGCGCGGTGGTGCCGGTCGCGATGGCGATCGTCGTCGACGAGCTTCCGCCGGCGAGGCGGCTGCAGGCGCTCGGGGCGATCGCGGCCGCGTCGGAGGCCGGCGCGCTCCTCGGTCCGCTGTGGGGCGGCGTGATCACCGAGTGGCTCGGCTGGCGGTGGGTCTTCTGGATCAACCTGCCGATGTCGGCGCCGATCCTGCTCGCGGTGTGGACGCTCGCCGGCCGCGTGCCGCGCCGCGGGCGGATCGACTGGCCCGGCGCGGCGATCCTCGGCGCGGCGCTCGCGCTGCTCACGGTGGCGCTGGTCGATGACCCCAACGCCCCGCGCGCGACCGCCGCGACCGCGGCGATGCTTGCCGGGTCGGCTGCGCTCGCGGCGGCGTTCTGGTGGCACGAGCGACGCACCGCGGACCCGATGGTGCGTCCCGCGATCTTCGCGGCGCGCGAGACGCTCGCGGCGCACGCGGCGCAGCTGCTGCTC
>VGNK01000289.1 GCA_016866055.1 Chloroflexota bacterium
GCCGTCGCGCGCACCTCGGCGAAGCCGGCGGCGCGCAGCGCCTCCACCAGCCAGGGCGTCGTCCAGCGCCGCAGCGCCACGGCGCACGAGCGCAGGGCGTGCGGTGCGAGCCGCTCGAGCAGCGGCGCCCCGAGCGGCGAGCCCGGTGTGAGCAGCGTCTCGCCGTAGGCGTGCGGTGCCGCCGCCGCCGCGACGAGCGCCTCGCGGTGGGCCTCCGCGGCGGCGCCGTCCGGGGGGAGCTCGAGCACGTAGCGGCGCTCGACCGCCGGCTCCTGCACGCGCCGCGCGTAGAGGTAGAGGAGCCCGCGCGTGCCCTGCCAGAGCGAGACGGTCTCGAGCTCGGGCACTGGGAGGCGCCACACCTGGTACGAGGCGCGCAGCACCCCGCCCGGCCGCAGCACCCGCGCGGCCTCCGCGAAGGCGGCGCTGGGGTCGTGGGCCTCCTCGAGCGACGCTGCCGCCGTGAGCAGGTCCACGGAGCCGCTCGCGACCGGGAGCGCGGTTCCGTCGCCCGCGACGAACGCGGCGTTCGCGAGGCCGAGCCGCCGCGCGTTCGCCGTGCACACGCGCACGCGCAGCGGCGCGGGGTCGACCCCGAGCACCGCGACGCCGGGCAGCGCGGCCGCGAGTGGCAGCGCGGGCCAGCCGTCCCCCGGACCGAAGTCGAGTACGCGGCGCCCGCCGGCCGGCAGCTGCGCGGCGTAGTCCGCGACCCGCGCGGCGTCTGCCCAGTGCGCCTCGCGCCGCGCGTCGTAGGGGACGTCGACGAACGGGAGGTTGCCGCCCGCCTGCAGCGGCACGCGCTCGTAGAGCGCGCGGGCGGAGTCGACCCACGCGGGCGGCGCGACGCGCTCCCAGAGCGACTCGAGCGGGGACGGGGCGAGGCGGCTCAACGGATGGGGGTGGGGCGCCCGCATCGGCGCCCCGCCCCGGCCTGCGCTACGGGTCGATGCGGGCGGTCGCGCTGCCCGAGACGACCTCGCGGCCGTCCTGGTTCACGGTCGAGACCGCGAGGTCGACGAGCGGCTGCCCGTTCTCCTCGCGGATCGCCTCGACGGTCGCCTTCACGGTGAGCGTGTCGCCCGGCCACACCTGGCTCACGAAGCGCACGCCGAACTTCGTGAGGCGGCCGTCGCCGACCCAGTCGGTCAACATGCGGCCGGTCATCCCCATCGAGAGCATCCCGTGCGCGAACACGGTGGGGTAGCCGGCGACCTTCGTCGCGAACACCTCGTCGCTGTGCAGCGGGTTGTAGTCGCCGGAGGCGCCCGCGTACTGGACGATCTGCGTGCGGGTGAGGTTGTCGACCACCACCGCCTCGTGCGTGTCGCCGACCTTGAGCTGGCTCTTCTTCAACGGCATCGCGCGTCTCCTAGTCCTGCTGCACGACGCGCTCGGTGCTCACACCGACGGAACGCGCGGTGATCACGAGCTCGCCCTTCTGGTCGCGGTACTCGGTGATCGACTCGCTGAACATGAGCTTGCCCGCGCGCCGCCCCTCGCGCTCCCACGTCTTGCCGGGCTTCGTGGTCGCCGTGAGCACGTCGCCGGGGCGCAGGTGGCGGTGGTACTCGAAGTGCTGCTCGGCGTGCAGGCCGGTGCCGCCGCCCCCGCCGCCCGAGCGCTGCACGCCCGTCGGCTCCTTGCCGGAGCCGAACCAGGGCTGCCCGATCTTCGGGCGGAGCCCCGCGTCGGGGTCGAACTGCGAGCTCGCCTGCGCGAACGTCGGTGGGGCGATGATCCCGCCGGCCTCGGTCTTCTTCGCGGCGTCCTCGTCGTAGTAGACGGGGTTCGGGTCGCCGATCGAACGCGCGAACATCATGATGTGGCTAGCCTCGACCGGGAATCTCTCGACGGCCATGCGGGCTCCCCTCATTGCTCAAGCTGCTGGGTTCGTAGGGTGCGCGGATTCTAGCGGATGTGTGCAGGCGGGCCGAGGGCCGGAGGGCCGGGCCCGCCGCGGGAGCGCCTAGATGAGGCCGCCCGTCCGGATCACGCGCTCGATCGCGTAGACGACGAGCAGGCCGCCGCCGATCGCGAGCCACTTCCAGTAGTACCGGCCGGGGTCCTCGAGCGGGTTCATCGGGTGGGGAGGGTACTGCCGGCGCGCCGTCGCCGGCTACGCCTCACCGACGTCGCCGTCGGAGGTGACCACCACGCCCGTCGCATCCATCCCCTCGAGCGCCGCGCCGGGGGCGACGAGCGCGTCGCGCAGCCGCACGTGGCGCAGCACGCAGCCGTCGCCGACGACGACGTTCGGGCCGAGCGTGGAGTCCTCGAGCAGCACGCCGCGGCCGAGCAGCACCGGCTCGTGAATGTCGCTGCGCTCGATGATGAGGTCGGTGCGCTCCTGGCCGTCGGCCTCGGCGAGCAGCGTCGCCTGCGTGGCGAGGAGCGCGCCGAGCGCGCCCACGTCGAGCCACTCGCCGTCGAACTCGCGGCCGCCGATCGCGTGGCCCTCCTTGAGCATCTCGGCGAGGGTGGCGGAGAGGTCGGACTCGCCCTTCGTGTTGATGAACGGCCGCGTGCGCACGCGCTCGATCGCCACGGGGGCGAGCATCCAGACCCCGCACAGCGCGAGGTTCGAGCGCGGGCGCGCCGGCTTCTCCTCGAGGTCGACGACGCGGTCCCCCTCGAGGATCGCGATCCCCATCTCGTGCGGGCGGTCGGTGGGGTGGAGGACGAGCCAGGCGTCGACGTCGCCGCGCATGAACGCCTCGACGTGCGGCCGCAGCGGCCCGCGCAGCAGGGCGTCGACCGCGAGCACGACGACGCGCCGCCCCGCGAGCGCCTCGCCGGCGGAGATCACGGCGTCGCCCA
>VGNK01000290.1 GCA_016866055.1 Chloroflexota bacterium
CGGGGGCGGCGCGGCTCAGCGGCCGGGGGGCCGGTACGGCGGCATGCGCGAGACGGCGCGGTCCATCTCGGCGGCCGTCAGCAGCGGTGTCGTGCTCTGCCGCGCGGTCCCCGTCATCCCGAGCGCGAGCGAGTAGGCGACGACGATGTCGCCACCGGGCGCGTCGAGGATGGCAACGAGGTCGTCCTCCCCGGAGGCCCAGTAGAGCGCCTCGAGGGTGATGCCGTGGCGCTTCGCGTCCTCGCGCACCATCCCGTCGACGCCGCTCTGTGTGTACTGCGCCCTCACCAGGAGCTTCGGCATCGCCGCCCTCCTTCCGGCCGCCGGTGCAGGGCCCCATCATCCGCGACGCAGTCCACCCCTCGACTGCCGCGGGGTTCCAGCGCGGACCGCGGGCCGGGCGGGCGGGCAGGGGGCGGAGAGCGCTGAGGGAGCCGCCGCACTCCCGGGGTGCCCCCACATCGATAACAAACGCGTTCGCGCGGATCAACTCCCCGCGACGTGTGCGAATCGCGACGCACGATCCGCGTGTCTTGATCGGCGGTGCGCACGGTGGGGGTGGGGGTGGGGGCGCGGGCGCCGGGCCGCGTGCCGCGCGCTACCCTCGCGGGCGCCGCGTGGCCGGGGGGCGAACGGAGGTCGGGGATGCGGAAGTCGACGGCGCTGCGCCGGATGCTCGAGGGGCCGGAGATCGTGGTGCTGCCGGGCGCGTACGACGCGCTCTCCGCGCGCCTCGCCGAGCAGGCGGGGTTCTCGACGGTGTTCACGACGGGCTTCGGCTTCTCCGCCGCGACGCTCGGCGCGCCCGACATCGGGCTGATGACGGCCTCCGAGATCCTCGAGCGCGCGCGGCACGTCGTGGAGGCGGTCGACGTGCCGGTGGTGGCAGACATGGACACCGGCTACGGGAACCCGCTGAACGTGATCCGCACCGTGCGCGAGTGCGTGAACGCGGGGGTGGCCGGGATCATCCTCGAGGACCAGGAGTGGCCGAAGAAGTGCGGGCACTTCGAGGGGAAACGCGTGATCCGGGCGGAAGACCAGGTGCAGAAGCTGCGGGCCGCGGTGGAGGCGCGCGGCGACGACGACCTCGTGGTCATCGGCCGCACGGACGCGCGCGGGCCGCTCGGGCTCGACGAGGCGATCCGCCGCGGCCGCCTCTACCGCGAGGCCGGCGCCGACGTCGTGTTCGTGGAGGCGCCGCAGTCGCTCGACGAGCTGAAGGCGATCACGGCAGCGTTCCCGGACGGGACGCCGCTCTTCGCGAACATGATCGAGGGCGGCAAGACCCCCGTGCTCTCGTCGAGCGAGCTGCAGGCGCTTGGCTTCAAGGTGGTCGTCTACCCGCTCTCGGCGCTGTTCGCGGCGGCCAGCGCGATCCGCGAGATCTACCGCGAGCTCTTCGAAACCAAGACGACGGCGGGGCGGCAGTCGGCGCTCGTCGGGTTCCGCGAGTTCGAGGAGATCGTGGCGGCGCCGCGCTGGCGCGAGACCGAGACGCGCTTCGCGACGCGGTAGCGCGGACGGGCGGGGCGGCGTGGGCGCGGGTCGACGCGTGATCGCGGCGGTTGCCGCTTGAGCCGCCGCGTGCCTGCGCGCGTGCCCGCCAGGGCGTGGGTGCGCTGGCTCTGGCACTTCCGCGCGGCGGTGCTGCTCGGGTTCGCCACGATCGGCTCCTACGGCATCGTGCAGTACGCGATCGGGGTGCTGATCGGGCCGATCGCGGACGACACCGGCTGGAGCGTGGCGACGGTGGCCGGCGCGTACTCGGTCGGGGTGCTGCTCGCGGGGCCGGCGGCGGTGGCGAGCGGGTACGTGCTCGATCGCGCGGGGTCGCGGCCGGTACTGATGACCGCGCTGCTCGCGGGGGCGGCGCTGCTCGCGGCGGCGTCGTGGAGCGGGGACGCCGTGCTCTTCGTGGTGGGGTGGGGGCTCGGGGCGGCGGCGGTCGGGGGCGGCCTCTACTACCCGGTGACGATGGCCGCGACGAACCGGCTCTACCCGGACCGGCGGCCGGCGGCGCTCTCGGTGCTGACGCTGCTCGGGGCGCTCGCGAGCCCGATCTTCTACCCGGTGGCCGGGGCGCTGGTGGACGCGCTCGGGTGGCGGGCCGCGGTGCGCGTGCTCGTGCTGCTGATGGTCGCGTGCGCGCTGCCGGCGGCGGCGCTCGTGCGCTCGCCGGCCGGCACGCGGGGGCCGGAGCGGCCGGCGGGTCCGCGGCGGTGGCGCGCGTCGGCGAGGGGGGTGGCGCGCCTCGGGGCGCCGGCGGGGTGGCTGCTCTGCGTGGCGGCGCTCTCGGCGGCGGGGACGAGCGCGATGATGCTGCACCAGGTGCCGGCGATGCAGGCGGCGGGGCTCTCGCTCGCGGCGTCCTCGAGCCTCGCGGGGGCACGCGGGCTCATGCAGATCCCCGGGCGGCTCGTGCTCGCCCCGACGGTGCGGCTGCTCGGGCTGCGCGGGTCGACGGCGACGGCGTACGGGCTCGTGGCGGTCGGGGTGGCGGCGCTCGGGCTGGCGCTCGCGGTCGGCGGGGCGGTGGCGCTCTCGCTGGTGTTCGTGGTGACGGCGGGGGTGGCGATCGGGCTGCTCTCGCCCCTGCACGGGCTGCTCGCGGCCGAGACCTACGGCGACGCGCGGCTGGGGACGCTCTCGGGGGTGCAGCAGCTGATCGGGGCGGCGACGGGCGCGGCCGGCGCGTGGGCGGCGGGGGCGCTCATCGACGCGACCGGCGGGTACGGGTGGACGCTCGCGACGATCGCGGCGCTGGAGGTCGGTGCGATCGCGGCGCT
>VGNK01000291.1 GCA_016866055.1 Chloroflexota bacterium
GATCACGTTCCCTGCGAACGGTGCGACGGCAGGGGGCTACCTCGCGATTCCGGCGAGCGGAGGCGGTGCCGGGATCGTCGTCGAGCTCGCGGACTTCGAGCGCGTCTCCGCCGGAAGCGAGGCGCGCGAGGGGTACGTGCCGACGAGCCTCTTCACGCTCGGCCACCGCCCCGAGATCCTCGACGCGTTCACGCGGCTCTTCGGGGCGGTCATGGGGCGCGGGGACGTCGACCCCGGGCTCAAGCAGATGGCGGCGCAGGTCGCGAGCACGGCGCACGGCGGTCGGTGCTGTCAGGCGCACGCAGCGACCGCGGCGCACCACGCCGGCGTGCCGCAGGAGAAGGTCGCCGCGCCCTTCGAGTTCGAGACGAGCGCGCACTTCACGGAAGCGGAGCGCGCGGCGCTGCGGCTCGCGCGCGACGCGGCGATCGTGCCGAACGCCGTGACCGCCGCGCACTTCGAGGCGCGACGCGCGCACGTCAGAACGCCGCAGATCGTCGAGCTGAAGGCCGCGGTCGCGCTGTTCGGGTTCCTCAACCGCTGGAACGACTCGATGGGGACCGAGCTCGAGGACGCGCCGCTCGCGTTCGCCTCCCGCCACCTGCACGACGCGGTCTGGGAGGCGGGCAAGCCGCCTGCTGAGCGCGCGCTCGCGTGACGACGACCGATCCCGGACCCGACTCCGGCGGCGCGCCGCCCGCGCGACTGATCATCGGCGTGATCGGCGGAGAGGAGGCCGACGTCGGCTCACTGCGCGCGGCGTTCGAGGTGGGCCGGGCGATCGGGGAGCGCGGTCACGTCACGCTCACGGGCGGGCGCGGCGGCGTGATGCGCGAGGCGTCGCGCGGGGCGAAGGAAGCCGGCGGGCTCACGCTCGCGATCCTGCCCGGCGAGGACCTCTCCGAGGCGAACCCGTTCGTCGACATCCCCGTGATCACGGGGATGGGCTTCACGCGCAACGCGGTGATCGCACGAACAGCGAACGCGCTGATCGCGGTGGACGGCCACTACGGCACGCTCTCCGAGATCGCGTTCGGGCTCGTCGCGGGGACACCGGTGATCGCGATCGGAAGCTGGCGGCTCGCCGACGGGCGCGGGGTGGAGCCGCCGGTCGCGCGCGCCGGGTCTGCGATGGAGGCGGTGGAGCGGGCGGTCGCGCTCGCGCGGGTGCACCCGCGCGGCGGTCGGTGAGCGCACGAATCGGGGTAGCGCGCCGCGGCGCATGGCCGGAGGAGGCGGTGTTGACGGACGGGACGGCGGTCGACTTCATCGGCTGGGTCGGGTTCGCGGTGAGCGAGCAGGGCGAGGGGAGCGTGCGCTCCGAGCTCGCGGTCGAAGAGCGCCACAAGAACCCGTACGGCACGCTGCACGGCGGCGTGCTCTACGCGATGGCCGACACCGGGATGGGCGCGGCGCTCGCCCCCCACGCTCGCGCCCGGGGAGCTCAGCGCGACGATCGAGATCACGATCGTCTACCTCGCGGCCGTGACCGGCGGGCGCGTCATGTGTACGACCCGCATCCTCAACCGCGGGAGCCGCGTCGCCGCGCTCGAGAGCGAGCTCGTGAACACCTCAGAACGTGGCGCGCGCCTCGTCGCCAAGGCGCTCGGCACGTTCGCGATCATCCCCCTGCGCGCGTGAGGCGCGGCGGGCGCGGCTAGCGCTTCGTCAGCGCGTCGACCTCCGCCATCTCCTCTGCGCTGAGCCGCCACGCGGCCGCCTTCGCGTTCGCCTCCACCTGCTCGATCTTCGTCGCGCCGGCGATCACGCTCCCGATGGACGACTTCGAAGCGAGCCACCCGATCGCGAGATCGAGGATCGATCGCTCATGGCGTTGTGCGAACTCATCGAGCTTCTCGACGACGTTGAAGTTCTGGTCGGTGAGCATCCGCTCGCCCATCGGCCACGCCGCGAGCCGCGTGCCCTCGGGTGCCGGCTGGCCGCGGTGGTACTTCCCCGTGAGCAGCCCGCTCGCGAGCGGGAAGTACGGGAGGATGCCGAGCCCGAACGCCTCGCACGCCGGCACGACCTCCTGCTCGATGCGGCGGTCGAGCAGCGAGTACTGGTTCTGCGCGGTGACGAACGGCTCGAGGTGCTCGTGCTCCGCGATCTTCGCCGCGGTCGCGATCTGCCAGCCGGCGAAGTTCGAGTTGCCGACGTAGCGCACCTTCCCCGAGGTCACGAGGTCGTCGAGCGTGCGCACGGTCTCCTCGAGCGGCGTCTTCGGGTCGGGGAAGTGGACCTGGTAGAGGTCGATGTAGTCGGTGTCGAGGCGGCGCAGCGAGTCTTCGACCGCCTGCAGGATGTAGCGCCGCGAGGCGCCGCTGCGCATCGGGCCCTCGCCCATCGGGCTCGCGAACTTCGTCGCGACCACGATCTCGTGGCGCTTCCCCTTGAGCGCGCGGCCGAGGAACTGCTCCGAGCGGCCCTCGCCGCCGTAGGAGTCGGCGGTGTCGAAGAAGTTGATGCCGACGTCGACTGCCATACCGACCACGGCCTCGGTCGCGGCGTAGTCCATGCGGCGGCCGAAGTTGTTGCAGCCGATGCCGACGATCGAGACCTCGAGGCCGGACCGGCCTAGGTTGCGGTACTCCACTGGCCTCACCATCCTCCGGGTTCATCGCGGTTGGCGGCGGCGGGAGCGGCCGCGGGCCGGCGGCGAGTATAGCGAGCGGTGAGCGGAGCCCCGGGTACGCCCCGTGGCGCGCGCGAGCGGCTCCCAG
>VGNK01000292.1 GCA_016866055.1 Chloroflexota bacterium
CGCCCATCCGCTACGCGACCGCGGCGCCGATGAGCCCCCGGTAGTCCTGCGCGCCGAACCCGGCCGGCACCGCGCGGCCCGCGCTCGGGTTCAGCAGGTTGTAGTAGGCCTGCACGGTGTCAAAGCGCCCCGAGCCGACGAGCGCGTGCACGGCGTCGCTCTCGCCGAGCCCCGTGAAGCCGATGAGGCGCGTGCCCCCCGCCGCGCGCACGCGCTCGAGGCCCGCAGCGACGCCGCCCGGGCCGAGCACGTCCTCGACCGAGAGCGCGCCACTTGCCGCGTCGCGCGCGCGCTCGACGCGGTTGTGCAACTGCAGGAGCGTCACCCCGGGCCGGCGCAGCCGCGCGAGGCTCGCGCGGAAGGAGCGCTCGACCGCGGCCGGGATGTCGTCGAGGTCGGCGGCGCCGAGCCGCACTTTCGTCGAGAGGTGCGGGCTCACCCCGAGCTCGGTGAGGATGCGGCCGAGGTTCTCCTCGGACTGCCCATCGCCGTAGCCGGGCGCCGTGTCGATCCAGTTGAAACCGAGCTCGAGGGCGCGCCGCACGAGCGCCGTCCGCGCCGCCTCGCTCCCCGTGAAGACCCCGCCGCCGACGGCGCCGGCGCCGAAGACGACCTCGGAGATCTCGATGCCGCTCCGCCCGAGCCGCGGCCTCCGCACGCGGGTCCTCCTGTCGTCGCCCCAGCCGGGCGGGCGGCCGCGCGGCCCGACTCAGCCCGCCGCGAGCGGGACGGTGGCCGTCACGCACGGCTGGTCGCCGTGGACGCGCGTGGTGTGCCCCCGGCCCGTCGTGTCCTCGACCAGCCGCGCGTCGCCCGGCCCGAAGACGTGCGTCGAGCCGTCCCCCAGGCCGATCTCGAGGCGACCCGACAGGACGATCACGAACTGCCGGCGCGGCGCCGGATGCCAGTCGATGAAGCGACCGACCGGGTCGACCCGGAACGCGATCTGCGTCGCGGGCAGGCCCGACACCCACTCCCGTGCCTGCTCGAGCTCGACCGGCTCGACGTGCGACTGGCCGTCCGTGCCGGTGTAGAGCCGGAAAGTGCCCACGACGCGCTCCCCTCTGTCGGCTCCCCGGACCGCGCTGCGCTCAGCCTTCGAGCCGCGCCCAGCGGTACGTGTCCGGCGAGAAGACGATCAGCGTGGGCGTCCCGCCCTGGCGGCCGCTGCCCACGGTCTCTCCGAGGTACGCCTCGGCCTCCGCACGGTCCAGCAGGCGCGCCTGACCGTAGACGACGACGCAGGTCGGCCCCTCCGTGACGGCGAGCGAGACGCCGGGGCGCTTGCGGAGGTTCTTCACCTTCGCGGTGTCGCTCCCGGTGTTGATGACGATGTCGGCGCCGTGGAAGCGATACCCCACGATCGATTGCTGTGCGGAGCCGTCGCGCTTCCCGGTGGCGACGACGCCCAGCCGGTGGTTGCGCAGGAACTGCTCGGCGAGGGCGCGGAGCTCGGCGTAGCCGCGACGCGGTTGCGTGGTCATGTGGCCCTCTCTCCTCGGCCGTCACGGTGCTTCGACGCGGCGCGAGCGCCGCGCGGCGGGATTGCGGAGGCAGGCGTGGCGCCTGCCTCCCCGCAGTGTGCCAGCACCGGGGCGATCGGGCATCCGCCGTGGCGGCGTGAGGTCGAACGGCGGCGCCGCGCCAGCGCCGACGCTCGCCGCTTCGCAGCGCGCGATCCGTGATCAGCAACCGCTGGGCCGCGCGGTGGACGTTGTCGCCCGCCTCGTCGAGCGCGGCACGGACGGCGGTCTCCGCCACCAGTCGCCGCAGCTCCCGCAGCCCGACGCCGAGCGCGAGCGCCTGGCGCACCGCCGGCTCCAGCGCTGCGCCGACCCACTCGGCGACCGCGAACTCGGATGCGGGACGCTCTTCCGGCGGGATGTCGCCGACCGTCACCGGCCCCGCGCCCGCGTAGCGAGCCATCATCCGGTGCACAAGGTTGCGCAAGTCGCGCACGTTGCCGGGGTAGCGGCGCGTCAGCACGTGCAGCTCGACCGCGTCGTCGATCGCCGACGGGTGCGCCCCTCCGCGTTCCTCCCGCATGAAGTGACGCGCCAGCGGGAGGATGTCGCCGATGCGCTCGCGGAGCGGCGGCATCGTGACGACGAGCGTCCCGATCCGGTGGTAGAGGTCGCGCCGAAGCGCCCCGCCTCCTGCTCCGTGCGCAGCTCCCGGTTCGTGGCACAGATCAGGCGGAACGCGGTGTGCCGCCAGGTGTTGCTGCCGACGCGCGTGGAGGTGTGTTCCTGGAGGACGGGCAGCGGCTGCACCTGCAGGTTCGCGGCGAGCTCGCCCACCTCGTCCAGGAAGAGCGTGCCGCCGTCGGCCAGCGCGAACGCGCCATCGCGCGCGGCGACCGCGCCCGTGAAGGCGCCGCGCGCGTGACCGACGGCGCCCCCGGCGATCGGGAGCAGCTGCTTCGCGAGCGAACGCCCCACCGGCGAACGCATCGCCTTGCCGACGGCGCGCGCCCCGCGGCGGATCAGCTTGCCGAGGAACTGGTCGAGCTCGTACTCGTCGGTCACCTCGAGCAGCTCGGCGGCGAGATCCATCTCCTCCGCCTCGCTGAAGGGCCCCTCCCTCCTGCCCTCTATGCTGCAAGTTCGGTGCCACCGGCGCGCGGGCGCCGAGCGCGCTCGCCGGTGGCGGCGCTCCGACCCCGGAGCGCGTACGCGACGCGTGTTGTGCCCGGGGCCGGCCG
>VGNK01000293.1 GCA_016866055.1 Chloroflexota bacterium
GGAGGCCGCGGCGGGGGCGTGTCGGGGGGCGGCGTGCCCGCCGCGGGCGCCCAGGGCTCCGGCGCGAGGCCGCGCGCCTCCGCCTCCGCGGTGACGTGCTGACGCGCCAGCTCGTGCGCCTCCTCCTCGGTGACGTAGCGCGTCACGAGCACGCGGTTGCGCACGACGAGCTGCGCGTCGCCGGCCAGGACGCGCCGGAGCTGCTCGAGCAGCTCGGCCTCGTCCCAGGCGCCGGTGAACCGCCGCCCGTTGATCGTGAGCGCCGGCACCTCCACGAGCGAGCGCTGCCCGGCGAGCACGGGGAACTCCGCCATCTCGATGATGCGCGCGCGGATCGCGCGCGACTCCACGGCGAACGCCCCCACGACGCGCGCGAGGTGTGCCGAGTACGCGTCGTACGGGGACACCATCGCCTCGACCTCGACCGGCCCGGTGAGCGCCTGCAGCCCCTCGCGCGTCTCGTCCTGCACCGGCGACCAGCCGTTCGAGACGTACGCGATGAGGTCGAGCATGAGCGGGAAGAGCAGCCCTGAGAAGAGCCCGACGAGCTGCAGGGCGCGGCCGCGGCCGCGCACGACCGTGGTCGGCGCGAGGGCGATGCCCGCCTGCTGCGCGCGGTCGGCGTGGCGCGTGAGGTCGTACGGGGTGATCGTGAGCGCGGGGTGGAGCGTGGCGAGCTGGCGCATCAGCGCGAGCACGTCCGGGCAGTGCGTGCAGACGTCGCGGTCGGTGCGCACGAGCGCGGAGCCCTCGTCGCGCGTCCAGACGTCGAGCCCCACGGAGCCGGCGAGGCGCTCGGCAAGGTAGGCGGCGACCTGCGCGCGCTCGGTGCGGTCGAGTGGTCCCGGTGGCACGGCCGGCATCAGCGGCCTCCCTTCCTCCCACCCGCCGCGCCGCTTCCGCCCTCCTGCAGCAGCGCGCGCGAGGCGAGCACCAGCCGCTGCAGCGCGGTGAGCAGGCTCAGCACCGCGAGCAGCCAGAGCGCGCCGCGCAGCAGCGGCAGGATCAGTCCGGCCGCCATCAGCACCACGCGCTCCTGCCGCCGGAAGAGCCCCTCGGTGAGCGTCACGCCGAGCCCCTCGGCCCGCGCGCGCACGTAGGAAACCATGAGCGACCCGACGACCGCGGCGAACGCGAGCAGCGCCAGATCGCGATGGCCGCGGTCGAGCGCGTAGTAGGCGACCCCGAAGAGCACCGCCGACTCCGAGAGGCGGTCGAGCACGGAGTCGAAGAGCGCGCCGAACGGCGAGGCCTTCCCGGTCGCGCGCGCCAGCGCGCCGTCGAGCAGGTCGAGGCCGCTCGCGAGCAGCAGGACGACGCCGCCGGCGACGAGCGCGCCGCTCGCGACGAGCGCCGCCGCGACGACGTTCCCGAGCAGCCCGGCGACCGTGACCATCGCGGGGGTGACGCCGATCGCGGCCAGCGCCGCGACGACCGGGGCGAGCATGTGCGCGGGGAGGCGCGCGGGGAGCAGCGTCGGCGCCCGCATCACCGCGCCGGCGCGCGCCGCGCGACGGCGGCGTGGTGGACGCGGCGGTAGTGCCGCTGCTGGTCGACGAGCCGCTCGTAGTACGAGATCACCTGCTGCGAGACGTGCGGCCAGCTGTACTCCTCGACGCGGTGGCGCCCGGCGGCCGCGAGCGCCGCGCGGCGGTCGGCGTCGCGCACGAGTGCCGTCAGCCCGTTCGCGAGGTCGATCGCGTCGCGCGGGTGCACGAGCAGCCCCTCGACGCCGTGCGTGATCACCGAGGCGTACCCCTCGATGTTGCTCGCCACGACGGGCAGCCCGGCCGCCATCGCCTCGAGCAGCACGTAGCCCTGCGACTCGTGGCTGGTCGCCGGCGAGCAGAAGACGTCCGCCGTGCGGTGGTAGCGCGGCAGCTCGTCGTAGGACGGGCCGTCCACCCAGACGACGCCGCGGCGGCCGCTGCGCTCGACCGAGGCGCGGTAGCGCCGCCGCGCGCGCGAGTCGGGGCCGACGACGATCAGCCGGGTGGCGGGGTGGCGCGCGTTGACAACGCCAAACGCGCGCAGCAGGTAGCCGAGGCCCTTCCGCTTCTCGGCGCGCCCGACGAAGAGGATGTTCGTGAGGCCGTCGTCGAGCTCGGGGATCGGCTGCAGCTCCGGGTTCGCCCAGTGCGCGACGTCGATCCCGTTGGGGATGATGTTGTAGTAGCCGGGGAAGTAGCGCTCGACGTACTGCGCGGCAGGCGGCGAGACCGCGATCTTGCCGTCGAGCTCGCGGAACCACCGTTTCAGCAGCCGCCGCCCGTAGGAGTAGAGGCGGTTGCCGCCGTCCTTGCGGGCGTGGAAGGTGCCCACGTTCACGACGCCGGGGTTGGCCGCGCGCGAGTGGCGCAGCACCTGGATCGGGAGCACCGGCATCAGCGGCTCGTGCATGTGCACGACGTCGAAGCGCTCGCGCTCGAGGACCTCGCGCACCTGGCGGCCGAGGCGCGGGTTGAGCGAGATGCGCACGACGGAGCCGGAGGCGTGGACGGGGAGCGGCCGTCCGATCGTGATCACGTCGGGGTCGGCGACGGGGCGGCTCGCGGGGGCGAGGACGCGCACCTCGTGGCCGAGCAGGCGGAGCTGGTCGGCGAGCGGCCCGACGTGCGCGTTCACGCCGCCGGGGGTGTGCCAGTCGTAGGGCGAGACCAGGGCGACCTTCACCGCGGGGCCCGCCGGCCGCGGGC
>VGNK01000294.1 GCA_016866055.1 Chloroflexota bacterium
CCGCCCCTCTCGGCCGACCTGCGCGGGGCGCTGCGCGCGCTCCCCGGCGGCGTCGACGCCTTCGCGCGACTCACCGAGACCCAGCGCCGCGCGATGGTCGAGTTCGTCGAGCGCGCGCGCACCCCGGCCACCCGCGCCCGCTACGTCGAGCGCATCGTCGCCGAGGTCGCGAAGCGCACGGGGCAGCCGACGGGGGAGCGCCGCTGATGGACCGCACGCTCGGCGCCTGGCTCGTCGTCGCGGGCGTCGCGATCGCGATCGTCGGGTTGCTCGTCGCGAGCGGCGCGCTCGGCTGGTTCGGCCGCCTCCCCGGCGACCTCCGCTTCGAGGGCCGCGACGGCGGCGTGCGCGTCTTCGTCCCGCTCGCCTCGTCGCTCGTGCTCTCGGTCGCCCTCAGCCTCGCCTTCATGCTGCTGCGCCGGTTCCTCTGACGAGGGTGCTCACGATGAGTGCGACGGCGGTGGGGCCTTCGACCGATCCGCGCCGCGACGCCCTCCCGACCGTGCTCCGGTCCGCCCGCCGCGCGAGGACCCGCCCCGCGCCCCGCCTATAATCCGGCCAGCCCGGGCGCTCGACGCAATTGCACGAGCACCACACCACCTGAGGAGATGCCGGTGAGCGGCCCCTGCGATGACCTGCGCGTGATCGACCTGAGCAGCGGCGCCGCCGGCGGACTCGCCACGATGGTGCTCGCCGACTTCGGCGCCGACGTCGTGAAGGTGGAGCCCCCCGGCGGCGACCCCGCGCGCGCCGAGCCCGCTGCGCCGATGTGGCTGCGCGGCAAGCGCAGCGTCACGCTCGACCTCGCCGGCAGCGCCGACGACCGCGAGCGACTGCACTCGCTCGTGCGCCGCGCCGACGTCGTCGTCGCCTCGTTCGCCCCCGGCGACGCCGGGCCCGCCGGCGCCGACTACGCCACGCTCTCCGCGCTCAACCCCGCGCTCGTCTACTGCTCGATCACCGGCTGGGGACCGCGCGGTCCCTACGCGCGCTACCCCGCCGACCGCGCGCTCGTCGCCGCGAAGAGCGGGCGCATGCAGGCCTTCGCCGGCGTCGTCCGCCGCGAGGGGCCCGCGTTCCCCGCCGTGCGCAGCGAGACGCACGCCGCCGCTCAGTCCGCGCTCAGCGGCGTGCTCGCCGCGCTGCTCGTGCGCGACCGCACCGGCGCCGGCCAGCTCGTCGAGACGAGCCTGCTGCAGGGGCTCTTCCCGTACGACCTCGGCACGCTCGTGCGGAACCAGCTCGCCCGGCGCTACCCGGATCACTTCGCCGGCGACCCGTACGCGGCCTTCTCGGTGAACACGATGCCGACGCTCGGCTACCAGCCGGTGATGGCCGGCGACGGGCGCTGGATCCAGTTCGCGAACCTCCTCGAGCACCTCTTCCATGCCTCGATCGTCGCGCTCGGGCTCACCGAGCAGGTGCTCGCGAACCCGCGCTACGCGAGCGCCCCGCGCGGCCTCACCCCCGACGCGCTCGAGGAGGTGCGCAACCTCATGCTCGAGCGCGTACGCGAGCGTCCCGCCGCCGAGTGGATGCACGTCTTCCACGAGAACGGCAACGTCGCCGCCGACTACGTCGGCACCGCGCAGGAGGCGCTCTTCCATCCCGACGTCGTCGCCAACGGCGAGGTCGTCGAGATCGCGCACCCGCGGCTCGGGACGGTGCGCCAGCTCGGGCCGCTCGCGCGGCTCAGCGAGACGCCGGGCCGCGCGTCGACCCTGTACGCGGAGCCCGGCCAGCACACCGCCGAGGTGCTCGCGGAGCCCCCGCGCCGCGTGGCGGCGCCGTCGCGCGCGAACGGCGGCGCGGGCGCGGGCGCCGGCCGCGCGCCGCGCCACCCGCTCGACGGCGTCACCGTGCTCGAGTTCGCGACGATCATCGCCGCGCCGCTCGGCGCCTCGCTGCTCGCCGACCTCGGCGCGCGCGTGATCAAGGTCGAGCCGGTCGGCGGCGGCGACCCGATGCGCACGCTCGGCATCGGGCTCGGCGCCTACGTCGGCGCCGCGAAGATGAACGCCGGCAAGGAGAGCCTCTGCCTCGACCTCAAGAGCGAGCGCGGCCAGGAGGTCGTGGGGCGGCTGCTCGAGCGCAGCGACGTCGTGATCCACAACTACCGTCCCGGCGTCCCCGAGCGGCTCGGCATCGGCTACGAGCGCGCGCGCTCGCTCCAGCCGGGGATCGTCTGGGTGAGCGTGAACGGCTACGGCCCCGACGGTCCGTCGGCGCACCGCCCCTCCGCGCATCCGGTGCCCGGCGCGTACAGCGGCGGCGCGCTGCTGCAGTCCGGCGGCGGCTGGCCGCCGCCGAAGGAGGACGCGCTCGCCTCGCTCGACGTGCTGCGCGAGGCCTCCCGCCAGTTCTTCCGCGCGAACGAGGCGAACCCCGACCCCAACACCTCGGTCGTCGTCGCGTCGTCGACGCTGCTCGGGCTCTACGCGCGGCGGCGCACCGGGCGCGGGCAGCGCATCTTCCTCAGCATGCTCGGCGCGAACGGCTACGCGAACCACGACGACTTCCTCGCCTACGAGGGGAAGCCGCCGCGGCAGACGCTCGACGCCGAGCTCCACGGCACGGAGGCGCTCTACCGCCTCTACCCGGCCGGCGAGGGATGGGTCTTCCTCTCGGCGCGCACCGACCGCGAGTGGGCGGCGCTCTGCGCGGCCGCGGGGCGCGCCGACCTCGCGGCCGACGCG
>VGNK01000295.1 GCA_016866055.1 Chloroflexota bacterium
GCCGTTCGAGCGCCTCGCGCAGGAAGAAGACCGGCCCTCCGGAGGAATGAGCTCCGCCAGCGACGGCGGCAGCAGGGCGGCTTGGTCGGGGGTGTGCCCACGGTACGGGCGCATGATCATGAGTCATGCGCCCGTACCGTATCGTCGATACCCCGTTAAACCGGCAGGCTCCTAGGCGCGGAGCAGCCGGTGCACGAAGAACGCGTGCGCGGCGTCCACGATCGTCACGATCAGCAGGATGTTCCAGACGTCGGCGGCCCCGGTCACCACGCCGATGGCGGCGAGCGGGTCGTACTCGATCACGATCACCGCGATCACCCCCTCGATGGCGCCGACGATCCAGAGGATCACCCGCGCCCACGAGAGCTGGGTGCTGCCCAGCCGCGCGGGGAGCACCGGTGCCAGCAACTCATTCACGACATCCGCGATCCGAGCGATCCCGAGCGACGCGATCGCCAGCACGAGCACTGCTTCCCACATCTCCTCGCCGACCCTTCCTCCGAACTGTTCACGTACGTGTTCGGATGCTCATAACATGACGGCTTCGCCGCGTTGTGTCAACATGTACGTGTTCTCGGGCTGCGAGCACGGGAAGCGGCACGCGGAGCCGGCGGGACATAATGCACGGTTCCGGCGGGCGACGACCGGCGCGAGCGGGGACCGGGCCCGCCACACCCATCGCGCATGAGAGCCGGGACTGCCGTTCACGCGGCGGGAGGAACGAGTCGGCGGCCGCGTCGGCCGCCGACTCCGGTCACCGACCGCTCACGGCCGCAGCCCTAGGCCTGCGGCACCTCGGTCGAGTGGTAGACCGCGAGCCGCTGCTCGTCGTCGACCTGGACCCAGACCGCGCTGAAGTGCGAGCTGAACTCCACCGGCCGGTCCGCGGGCCCGACCTTGAGGTGGGCGAGGCCGTTCACGATCGTCGCGCCGGGGTATGCGCGCACGCTCATCCGCTCGAACTCCATGCGCTGGTTGCGCCGACCGCCGCGCACCGAAGGGATGAGCTCGCTCGCCGGCTCGACGCGCGCGTTCTTGTGCGTGTAGGTGAAGTCCGGGGCGAGCAGCGCCTCGAGCGCGGCCGCGTCGCCCTCGACCATCGCGCGCGAGAACCGCCGCGTCCGCTCGATCGCCTCCTCGGCGAGCTTCGTTCCCGCTGCTACCTGTGTCATTGCGCGGCCCTCCCTGCCGTAGTCGCTGGCGTGCGCTCAGCCTACGGGGTCGGCGCGTGGCGCGTAGAATCGCGCGGGCTCCGGGCCGACCGGACGCGCAGCCGAGAATCGCTCGCGATGAGCCACTCGCCCTCGCCCGTCCCGCTCGCTCGGTTCCGGCGCGCCGCGAGCAGCGCGGCGCACGCGATCGCCCCGGCCGCGGCGCGCCCGCCCGCGCCCGCTGCGGCGGCCGAGGTGCCGCTCGGCGGCGACGCTGCGCTGCTGTTCGATCTGCTGAACGCCGAGCGCTTCCGCCGGGGCCTGACGTCCGTCCGCGTCTACCCGACGCTGCAGGTCGCGTCCGCCTGGATGGTGTCCGACCTGGCGGCGCGCGACACGCTCGACGGGCGACTCGCTCGGACGCCGCTCGCTCGAGCGGCTGCGCGCCTTCGGGTACCCGATCGACGGCCGCTCCGCGGAGAGCTACTACGCGGGGCATAGCGCGGCCGAAATCGTCGACGAGGTGCTGGGGCGGCCGAGCGAGTCCGCGTATGCGCTGAGCGCATGGGTGCGCTCGGTCGGCATGGCGGTGCAGGAGCGGCCCGACTCGCGGTATCGGCGCTACTGGTCCCTGATCTTCGGAGAGGTCGACGACGACCCGCCCGGGTTCGACGCGGCCGCGCCGCGGGCCGGCGGCCTGCACGCCCGCCGGGCGTGGCTACGACGTGGGCGAGGGGCGGCGTGACGGCGCGTTCGCCGCCCCCTCGACCGGCGCGCCCTTCGCCGCGGGGCAGTCGTTCACCGACCCCGCGTCGGGCACCACGCTCGAGGTGCTCGGCGTCGAGGGAGCGGGGTACCGAGTGCGCGTCACCCCGCCGGGCGTGAGCACCGGTCCCGGCTCGTTCGACCGGCCGATCCTCGGCACCGGGGTCAACACCGCGCTCTGGAACGGCGGGAGCATCGACCAGCTGGCGGCGGCGGCCTCCGCGGGAGGGCCGTCGGTGACGGTCTTCGTCGGGGGCAGCCCGCGGGTGCTGGTCCCCGGGGCCCCGGCGTTCGTGAACGCGCCGTTCAGGAGCGCGCTGCCCGGCGGCCTGCCCGCGGGCACGATCGTGTTCGTGGTCCGGTAGCGCTCCTCGCGGGCCCCATCGCTAGCCGCCCGCCAGCTTCACGCGGTGCCCGTCGGCTTCGAGCAGCGCGCGGACGCGCTCGCGGTGCTCGCCCTGCACCACGAGCACGCGCCCCTGCCGCGTGCCCCCCACGCCGAGCTGCTGCTTGATGCGCCGGAGCGTCGCGTCGAGCTCGGCTTCGCTCCCGCGCAGCCCGACGACGAGCGTCCCCGGCTTCCCCCCGCGTGCCGAGCGCCCGCGGTGGATGCGTACCACGCCGTCGCCGGGGTCCGCCGGCGGCGCGCCGGCGGCGGCCGCGAGGGCGGCGCCGGCGCGCCCCTTCGGGGCCGCAGGCTCCTTCGGCGGGTGCACGCGCCCGCCGTCCGTGGAGTAGACGAGCCGGGAGTTCGGGTCGGC
>VGNK01000296.1 GCA_016866055.1 Chloroflexota bacterium
GCGTGAGCGGTGCGTGGCGCTCCCACGGGCGCGCGCGGCGCGCAGCGCGAGCGCGGCCGGCGGCTCCTAGCAGCCGGCGGCCACCGCCGGCGCCTGCGCGTCCGCGGCCTGGCGCGGCAGCACCGGCGGGCGCGCCAGCCAGAAGAAGATCGAGCCGAGCCCCGACAGCACCGCGAGCAGGATGAACGCCGGCCGGTACGCGCCGAGGAAGTCGTACGAGAGACCTGCGATCATCGGCCCGCCGACGATGCCGATCATCATCACGAGCGACGAGAAGCCCATGATCGTCCCGAAGTGCGCGCGCCCGAAGTACTCCGCGCGCAGCGCCTGCGAGAGCGGTCCGCGCGTGCCCATCGCGAGCCCGTTCACGACCCCGAACACCAGCACCATCGGCATCGTCGCGGCGAACGCGAGGATCATCAGCGCCACCGTGTGCCCGAGCATCGAGACGACGATCAGCCCCCGCTTGCTCACGCGGTCGCCGATGTAGCCGCCGATCGCGATCTGACCGATCACCATCATCGCGGTCATGAGCGTGATCGCGGAGGCCGCCTCGCCGAGCGTCAGCCCGATGCTCTCGGTGACGTGCGCGACGAAGTGCACGGAGACCGCACCAAAGACGAGCACCGAGGCCGACTGCCCGAGCGAGAGCATCCAGAACGCCGAGGTGCGCATCGCCTGGGAGGCTGTGAAGCTCACCTCCTGGCGACCGGCGGCGCGGTCCTGCTCCGCCTGTTCCTCGGTGGCGCCGTCGGGGAGGTAGCCGTAGTCCTCCGGGCGGTGGCGCACGAGCTGCGCGAGCGGCACCGCGACGAGCAGCACGACGACCCCGGCGAGCACGGAGAACATGCGCCAGCCGAGCCCCTCGAGCCCGGCGACGATGCCGGGCTGGATGAGCCCGCCCGCGGAGAAGCCGAGCGAGAGCGTCGCGAGCGCCATCGCGCGCTTGCGGTCGAACCAGTTCACGATCGAGACCGAGATCGGGAAAAACGCCCCGAGCGCGCCGCCGAGCGCGAGCACCAACAGCACGAGGTAGAACTCGAGCAGCGAGTTGATCGTCGCGAGCAGGATGAGCCCGGCGCCGAACACCACGTTGCCGAGCGTCATCACCTTGCGCGGGCCGAACCGGTCGATCGCCCAGCCCTCAAGCGGGCCGAGCAGCCCGCTCTCCACGCGCATCAGCGAGAACGCAAGCGAGAACGAGGTGCGGCTCCAGCCGAACTCGTCGCGCAGCAGCACGACGTAGGTGCCGAACGCGTGGAAGAGCAGCGCGCCGTTCAGCAGGTTCACGACGAAGCCGACGCCGGTGAGCACCCAGCCGTAGAAGATCGGCGAGCGGCGGCGGCGCCGGTCCGTTGCAGCGGCCGCGCCCGCATCCGCATGCGTAAGGACGTCCACGTCGGGCGGGCGTGGCGAGACCATGGGGTGCCCTTCGTCGCAGCGGCCCACATCATAACCCGCGATCGCGGGAGCGCGCGGGGGGCGACGCGCGCGAACGCCCGCACGCGCGGTGGCCGGCGTGGCCGCCGCCGACGCGCACGGTCTACGTGCCTACGCCGCCCCCTCGTAGCGCGCGCCCTCGGCGAGCGTCGCGAGGATCGTCTCGGCGAGCTGGCGCGCGGACTCAGGCGACAGCTCCACCGCGACGCGCGCCGCGGGGCCCTGCGCGGGGTTCACGAAGTCGATGTTCAGCGCGTGGTCGTAGTTCGCGTGGAACGGGTGGTCGTACGACACGTTCGCGCTCGTGAGCGTGAACCACCCCTGCGCGCCGCGCCCAACGCCCGCGAGCGGCGTCGTCTGGACGATGTTCGTGCACATGCCCGTTCTCCTCCGCCGGAACGCGCGCTACCCGAGGTGCTTCTCGAAGAACGCCCAGAGCTTCCCCCAGCCGTCCATCGCCTGCTCCTGCCGGTATGCCGGCGCGTGCCAGTAGAAGAAGCCGTGCCCCGCCCCGTCGTAGCGGTAGAACTCGTACGGCTTCCCGTGCCTTTTCAGCTCCTCCTCGTGCTGGTTGACCTGCTCGGCCGTCGGCGAGCGGTCCTCGTTGCCGAAGATGCCGAGGATCGGGCAGGAGAGGTCCTTCGTGTAGTCGATCGGAGCGACGGGGCGCATCGGCGTCAGCTGGTCGGGCGGCGCGATCACGCCGCCACCCCAGCAGTCGACGATCGCGTCGAACGACTTCGTGCGCGTGGCCCCGAGGTAGGCGTGGCGGCCGCCGGAGCAGGTGCCGAAGACCGCGACCCTCCCGTTCGAGTAGGGGAGCGCGCGCAGGTACTTCGCGCCGGCCTCGAGGTCGCCGACGACCTGGTCGTCGGGGACGCCGCCCGCGGAGCGCACCATCGCGGCGACGTCCTCGGGCGTGCCGTGGCCGTTGCGGTGGTAGAGGTTCGGGCAGATCGCGAGGTAGCCGTGATCGGCGAAGCGCCGGGCGGTCTCGCGGTAGAACTCGTCCCACCCCGGCATGTGGTGCGCGAGCACCACCCCGGGGAACGGCCCCGCGCCGAGCGGGCGCGCGAAGTATGCGTTGATCGGGGTGCCGCCGTGACCGTTGATGCTGATGATCTCGGACAGGATCCCGGTGTACTGGTCGGTCGTGAACACGTGACCCTCCTTCTCGCGCCCCCGTCCGCGGCGTACGCATGCGCGGGCGCCGCGGCCCGCGGACGC
>VGNK01000297.1 GCA_016866055.1 Chloroflexota bacterium
AGCCGGCGCCGCCTCGGAAAGGCGCCCGGGGGCGGCGCGACGCGCGCGCGGAAGTCGGCGACGAGCGCGCCGAGCGCCTCGGTGTTCACCTCCACGCGCACCGCGCCCGCGGACGCGGCGGCGGCGGCCAGACGCACCGCCCCGGACGCGCCGGAGAACGTGATCACGCCGTCCCCCTCGTCGCGGGCCGTCAGCCCGTGGCGCGCGCCGAAGAACTCGCGCGCATCACGCAGCAGCGACGCCATCGGCAGGCGCGTCTCGAAGCTGACGTCCATGCGGCCTCCCACCCCACCCGGGACGCGTGCGCTCGTGCTGCTCGCCCGCTAGAGCCCGCGGCGCTCGAGCACGCCGGCGCGCTCCTCCATCTGCGCGTCGCGCTCGGCGGCCTGCGCCGCGGACGCCGCGATGCGGGAGGCGGCCGCCTCGGCCTCCGCAGCCTCGCGCTCCTCCTGCTTCTGGCGGACGTTGTTGTAGCAGTTCGAGCAATAGACCGGGCGGTCGCCGCGCGGCACGAACGGGACCTCGGTCGTGTTCCCGCACTGCGCGCAGCTCGCCACGTGCAGCTGGCGCGGGGTGCGCCCGCCCCACGAGACGTAAAGCCCGAAGTGCGGCGACTCGTCGCGGTCCTCGGGACGCAGCATCTTGCGGCTCTGCCGGCAGGACGGGCAGCGCACCGGGTCGTGCTGCAGCCCCTTCGACGCGTAGAATTCCTGCTCGCCCGCCGTGAAGACGAACGCCGCTCCGCAGTCGCGACAGGTCAGCTCGCGGTCGTTGAACGCCATGCTCTCCCCCATGCGCGCCGCTCGGCCGCGACGCGCGGTCGCCGGGCGCGCGCTCGCGCCCGGTCCGATGTGCTCCCTTGTGAAGGTTGGGCGCGGCGCCAGTATAGCAGCCGCGACCCCGCGCTCAGCGCCCGCCCTGGCGACCGAGCAGCGCCTCCACCTGATCGCGGTTCAGCACCCAGCTCGCGACGAGGTACGCGACGAGCCCCGCCCCGGTCGCCCCCGCGACGATCGCCAGGGCGCCGCCCGCCGTCGTCTCGCCGGGGCCCGCCGCGGCGATCACGAGGCGCGCGACCACCACCACCTCCGCCATCAGCGCGCTCGCGATCAGCGTGCGGCTCACCGAGCGCCAGATCCCGAGCGGCCCGAAGCCGCGGAGCCGCCGCCGCAGCAGCATGCCGAGCCACGTCACCTCGACGATCGCCGCGAGGGAGGCAGCGCCCGCGAGCCCGCGCAGGCCGAGCGGCCCCACGAGCAGCGCGCTCAGCACCACGTTGAGCAGCATCGCGAGCACCGCGAGCCGCACCGGCGTCTTCGTGTCCGAGAGCGCGTAGAAGCCGCGGCTCAGGATCTCGATCGCGCTGTGCGCCGCGATGCCGATCGCGAACACCGCGAGCGCGCGCGCGACGAGGTCGGTCGCGAACGCGTCGAACGCGCCGCGCTCGAAGAGCAGCCTCACGACGGGCCGCGCGAGCACGACGAGCCCCACCGACGCCGGGATCGCGAGGAAGAGAATCGCGCGCAACGACTCCGCAAGCCCCTCGCGGAGCGGGCCGAACTGACGCGCCGCCGCGTGCTGGGCGAGCGCGGGGAACGCGGCGGTGGAGATCGCCATCCCGATCACCCCGACGGGGAGCATCATCACGAGGAACGCGAAGTTCACCGCGTTGATCGCGGCGTCGGAGATGAACGAGGCGAAGAAGATCAGCACGACGAAGTTCGCCTGCGCGGCGGCGAGCCCGACCACGCGCGGACCGGTGAGCCTCGCGACGTCGCGCACCGCGCGCGAGCGCAGGCCGAGCACCGCGCTCCAGCGCATGCCGACGAGGAAGACGACGGGCGCCTGCACCGCGAGGTGGAGTAGCGAGCCGATCACGACGCCCCAGGCGAGGCCGTTCACCCCGAAGGGCCCGCTCAGGAAGACCGCCGCGAAGATGATCGAGAGGTTGTAGAGCGCCGGCGCGAACGCCGGGGCGACGAAGTGCTGGCGCGCGTTGAGGATGCCGGTCAGCAGCCCGGAGATGCCGAAGACGATCGGGGAGACGAGCATGAACCGCGTGAGCTCGACCGCGAGCGAGCGCAGCTCGGCCTCGCGGGCGGTAGCCTCGCCGAGCCCCGGCGCGAGCAACGGCACGAGTTGCGGCGCGAAGACGAACGCGAGCAGCGCGAGCGCGGCGGTCGCGATCGCGAGGAGGTTGACCACGCTCGCGGCGAGCCGCCAGGCGCCGGCCTCGCCGCGCTCCATCGCGACGCGGCTGAAGACGGGGATGAACGCGGCGGAGACCGTGCCGCCGGCGAGCAGCTGGAAGACGAGGTCGGGCAGCCGGAACGCCACCCAGTACGCGGCGAGGTCGGGCTCCGTGCCGAAGGCGTCGGCGATCGCGACGGTGCGCAGCAGGCCGAGCAGCCGCGAGGCGATGAATCCGACGGCGACGATGCCCGCCGCGCCGACCACGGACTGCGTGTGCAGGGCGGCGCGCGGCGCGCCGCCGAAGCGCACGTAGCGGCCGAAGCCGCTCGTCCGCGCGTCTTCTTCGTCGTCCTCATCGATGCGCGCGCGCGCGCGCGGCGGCGGCGCGGGGGGGCGCTGCGGCGAGCGCTGCCACTCGTCGCCCGCGACGTGGAAGAGCGGACCCGGCGTCGGCTCGTCGCGCAG
>VGNK01000298.1 GCA_016866055.1 Chloroflexota bacterium
CCGCGCGCGACCCCCGAAGGGCGCGCGCCCGGGACCGGCGCCGTCCCGTCGATGAACCTCGACGCACCGCGGCGCGCGCTGATGGAGGCGCTCGCGCGCAACGACCGCGAGGCGCTGCGCCGCGTGCTCGGGTTCCTGCTCACCGACGACTCGGCGCTCGGGCGCGCCGAGCGGGCCCGTCTGCTCGCGGAGGTCGCCCAGGAGGGCGCCGCGGGGCAGCGGCTGCGCGAGTTCTTCGCGCAGGAGGAGCCCGCGCTCGGGCGGCGGCTGCTCGAGTCGCTCGGCGACGACGCCCCGCGCGAGCTTCGCGAGCGGCTCCGCGAGCTGCTGACCCCCGGCCGCGACCGGCCGCTCCTCCCGGTGTGGCCCCGCAACGCCGATCCACAGCCGCGCCCGACCGCCACCCCGCGCCCGGGTGACCCGCTGCCGCGCCCGCCGGTCGCGACCCCGCGCCCGGACGGCCAGCTCCCGCGCCCGCCGGTCGCGACCCCGCGCCCGGACGGCCAGCTCCCGCGCATCCTGCCGACCCCGGCGAAGACGCCGGAGGGCACCCGCGACCGGCCGGTCCTGAAGCCGACGCCGGCGCCCACCCCGACGCCGACGCCGGCGCCGCGGCTCAGGCCGGACGCGACCCCGTCGCCGTGGCCCGTATTCGAGTCGCCGCCGCGGCTGCCGCTACCCCCGATCCTGGGCACGCCGGCGCGCAAGCCGGAGCCCGCGGCCGCCCCCACGCCGAGTCCGTCGACGGACTCGCGGTAGCCCCGCGGGCGGGGCCCGCGGGGCTACCGCGTCGCGCGCGCGTGCACGCGCGGGCCGGAGCGCGACCTCCCGTGCGCGCCCCCGCGCTCGCTATACTCCGCGCATGTTCGCGACGATCGGTCGCACCTTCGACCTCATGAGGACGAGCTGGCGCGTGCTGATGAAGGACCGCGAGCTCATCCTCTTCCCGGTGATGGCCGGCGCGGTGATCCTCGTGCTGCTCGGCGTCTTCGCGGGGTTCGGCGCCGCCGCCGGCTCGTTCGACCGGCTGAGCGCCGCGGGCGCGGAGGGCGCGGAGGCGCAGCCCGTCGACGTCGTGCTCGGCGTCGTGCTCTACGCGCTCACCTACTTCGTCGTGATCTTCTTCAACTCCGCGCTCGTCGCGGCGGCACTCGAGCGCCTGCGCGGCGGTGACCCGAACGTCGGCTCGGGGCTCCGCGCGGCGGCCGCGCACCTGCCCGCGATCGCCGGCTGGGCCGTTGTCGCGGCGACGGTGGGGCTGCTGCTGCAGGCGATCCGCGACCGCACCGACAACGCGCTCGGGCGGCTCGCGGTGAGCCTCGCCGGCGGCGTGTGGGCGTACATGACGTTCTTCGTCGTGCCGGTGCTGGTCGCCGAGGGTATCGGCCCGATCGCGGCGGTCCGGCGCTCCGGCGGGCTCTTCCGCTCGACGTGGGGCCGTCAGGTCACCGCGTCGTTCGGCTTCGGGATCGTCTACATCGTGGCGCTGCTGATCGCGTTCGCCCCGGCGGCCGCGCTCTTCGCGGTCGCGCCGATCGCCGGCCTTGTGCTCGGCGTCGTCCTGATGGCGCTCGCGATGGGCGCCGTGATGGCGCTCGAGGGGATCTTCAAGGCGGCGCTGTACCAGTTCGCCAACGGCGAAGGCAGCCACGAGTTCGACCAGCGCACGCTGCAGAGCGCCTACCGCTCACTGTAGCCGGCCACGCCACCCCGCTCTCGGGTCTCGTCAGCGCCCCCGGCGCTCGCCGTGGCGCGGCTCCTCGCCGGTGCCCGAGCGCGCGCCGGGCCCGCCGCCCTCGCGGAGGAGCCGCTCGGCCTCCGCGAAGTCCTCGGGCGTGTCGACGTCCACGAACGACCACCCCTCGGGGTCCGCGCCCGACCACTCCTCCTGCAGCATGCGGTAGAAGCCGAGGTCGGCGGCCACCGCCATCGGCGCGCGGTCGCCCCGCGCGAGGTGCGCCTCCACCACCGGCAGCGCGTCGCGTGCGAACGCCGAGCAGAGCGGCTGCGGGCGCCGCTCCGCGATCGGCAGCACCCAGCGCTGCTCGGCCGTGACGCGCCGCGCGAGCAGCCGCAGCAGCGCCGGCCGCAGGAACGGCATGTCCACGCCGACCACGACCGCCACCGGCGCGCGCGCCGCCGCGAGCCCGGTGGCGATGCCGCGCAGCGGGCCCTCCCCCTCGATCGGGTCGGCGACCACCGTGAGCGGGCGCGCGCTGCGCACCGCCGGGAGCGACTGCCCGGGCGCCCCCACCACGATCACCTCGTCGGCGACGGCGGCCACGGCGTCGACCGTGCGCTGCAACAGCGAGACCCCGTCGAACACGAGCGCGGCCTTGTCCTCGCCCATGCGCGAGGAGCGCCCGCCCGCCAACACGATGCCCGCCACCGCCGGCGGCTCCGCCACGCTTGTCTCCCCCTCGCCGCGGCTCGATCATAGGAGCATGCCCCCGAACGACCGCCCCGGCCCCGCGGCGCCGCCCACCACGCTCTGGGAGGCGCTCGCGCTCGACGTCGTCGAGCGCCCGATCGTCGCGATCGTCGGCGGCGGCGGCAAGACGGCGCTCCTCTACCGGCTCGGGCGCGAGGCGCAGGCGCGCGGCGTCGCGGCCGTGCTCGCGGGGACGACGCGCTTCACGCCGGCGCCCCCCGGCCGC
>VGNK01000299.1 GCA_016866055.1 Chloroflexota bacterium
CCTGCCGCGCAGGACGTGCAGCCGCGTCGCGCGCCCCGCGGGCAGCGAGCGCAGCCGCGCCACGAGCGGGTCGAGTCCAAGCGCTGCCCCATCGACGCCGATCACGATGTCGCCGATGAGCAGGCCGCCGCGCCCGGCCGGGCTCTCCTCCTCGACCCCGACGATGAGCAGCCCCCTCTCCTGGCCGCCCACCTTCGCCGCGAGCGCGGAGGGCAGTCGCGTCCCCCGGCTCCCGATCCCGAGGTAGGCGCGCCGGATGCGCCCCTGCGTCGCCAGCGCCTCCACGATCCGGCGCACCGCCGGTCCCGGGATCGTGATCCCGGGGCCGGGGCGGAAGCGCGAGGTGTTGAGGCCGATGACGCGGCCCGCGCCACCGACCAGCGGCCCGCCCGAGAAGCCGGGGAAGAACGTGGTGTCGGTGCGCAGGAAGCCCTCGACCTCGCCGCCGCCGCGGCTGCGCCACGGCCCGCCCACGGCGCTCACCACGCCGATCGAGGCCTCGACGCCGCCGCGCGACGGGCCGCCCGACCGCGAGTGCGAGGTGCCCCACGCGCACCGACCCGTCGGGCGCGAGTGGTGCAGCCGCGGGGCCGCCGGGCGCCAGCCGCAGCAGCGCGAGATCCAACCGGGGTTGCGCCCGACGAGCGCCGCCGCCACCTCGGCGTCGTCCGGGAGGCCGACCTTCATGTCGTCCTCGTGCTCGATCACGTGATCCGCCGTGACGACGAGCCCGTCGCCCCACGCCACGCCGGTCGCGGCGATGCGGCGCCGCGCGCTCACCCGCACCGTGTACGCCGCCGCCCGCTCGACCGCGCCGGCGAGCCCCGCTGAGGCCTGCTCGAGAACCGTGGTGTCGCTGGAAGTCATCGCCTGCTCCGTTTTAACGCACGTCCAGCGTGCGCCCGCCTCCGTCGCGCGGGATCACCCGAACCGGCAGGTGCGGGCCCCCCGTTCGGGGTGGGGAGGAGCACCGTCCCCACACGGGAGGCCGGGCGGCCGACGCGCCCGACATGGAAGGGGACGCCGCCGTGTTGCTCATGGTCGTCATGACGCACGGACCGGAGACCTGTCCCGCGGCGCATCCCGAGATGCAGGACCGCTGCGGAGCCGGCTCACGGAGCTCAGGCAGGGCTCGGCGGCGCACGCCGTCACCGTGCGCGGGCTCTGGACGAACCCGGCCGCGCGCGTCTTCTACGCCGTCGCCGAGGCCCCCAGCGCGCACGTCGTGACCGCGCTCGTCGGCGAGCCCGAGCTGTCGCACTGGAACACCGTCGCGGTCCAGCCCGTCAGCGAGCTGTAGACCGGGCGCGCCGCGGGCGGCGCGTGGGCGCCGCCGCGCTGGACGTCCGGCGGCGACCCGCGACTGGCGACTGCCGGGCGCGCGCCTGTACGCTGCCTGCGAGAGCGAGGGCCGACCTGCCGATGGCGCTCAAGATCCGCCGCAAGCCCACCCGTGCGGTGCGCGTCGGGCCGATCCAGATCGGCGGCGGCGCCCCCATCGCCGTGCAGTCGATGGCCGCGACCCGCACGCAGGACGTCGACGCCACGGTCCGCCAGGTGAACCTGATCGCGGAGGCCGGCGCCGACCTCGTGCGCATCGCCGTGGATTCGAAGAAGGACGTCGACGCGCTGGCCGAGGTGCGCGCGCGCACGACCGCCACGCTCTCCGTCGACCTCCAGGAGAACTACCGCCTCGTCGCGCTCGTCGCGCCGCATGTCGACAAGGTCCGCTACAACCCGGGCCACCTCCACCACCACGAGCGCGAGAAGGCCGTGCGCGACAAGGTGGCGTTCATCGCCGAGCAGGCCGTGCGCCACAACGTCGCGCTGCGCGTCGGGGTGAACTGCGGCTCCGTCGACCCCGAGAAGACGGCGAAGTTCGGCGCCGACGACGTGGGCGCGATGGTGGAGAGCGCGCTCGAGCACGCGCAGATGCTCGACGACCTCGGGTTCACGCGTTATGTCGTGTCGCTCAAGGACTCGGCCTGGCGCAAGGTGGTCGAGGGCAACCGCCGCTTCGCCGCCGCGCGTCCCGACGTGCCGCTGCACCTCGGCGTGACCGAGGCGGGCATCCCGCCCGAGGGCGTGATCAAGACGCGCATCGCGTTCGAGCAGCTGCTCGCCGAGGGCATCGGCGACACGATCCGGGTCTCGCTCACGCTCCCCTTCGAGCAGAAGGGCGAGGAGGTGCGCGCGGGGCGCCAGATCATCGAGGACGTCTACGCCGGGCGGTTCCGCTCGGTGCCCGAGGCGTTCGACCGCGGGCTGAACATCATCTCCTGCCCCTCGTGCTCCCGCGTCGAGAACGAGGCGTTCGTGGATCTCGCGCACGACGTCAAGCGCATGGCGGCGTACGCGAAGGATCACGACGTCACGATCGCGGTGATGGGGTGCCGGGTGAACGGGCCGGGGGAGACCGACGCGGCGGACATCGGCCTCTGGTGTGGGCCGACGGGGGTGAACCTGAAGCGCGGGCCGGAGCTGGTGGGTCACTTCCCCTACGACGTGGTGCTCGAGCGCACGAAGCAGCTGCTCGACGAGGTGATCGCCTCGAGCGGCGCGGCGCGGGTGCGCGCGGGTCCGTGAGCGCAGCCGTCCGTCGCCGCGCGTGCGCGCGCG
>VGNK01000300.1 GCA_016866055.1 Chloroflexota bacterium
CGGGGCCGGCATGCGGCGCCGCTGCCGCGTCCGGCGCGACCGCGCGCACCGGCACCCCCGAGCGCCGGCGCAACCCCTCCATCGCGCCGGCCTCCGTCAGCGCCCCGAAGCGCGAACCGTGCTGCGCCGGGATCAGGATGAGGCCGACCTCCCGCGCGTCCGCCACCGTGAGCACGCCGCGCACGGGGTCGCCGCCGAGCTCGACGACGTGCTCCAGAGACACGTCCGGGAGCTCCATCGACACCGCGCGCAGCCAGCGCTCGAGCGCATCGCGCTCCTCGGCCGCATGGCGCGAGGTCTCGGGCAGCTCGCCGACCGCGACGAGCATCACGGTGGCGTCGTGCTCACGCGCGCGCGCCGCGACTTCCGAGAGGTCGGGCGCGACCGCCGCCGACGGGTCGAGCCCCACGAGGATGCGCCGTGGCGACGCCGGCGCGCGCGGCGCCGGCTCGGCGGCGGTGACAACGGCGCCCGCCGCCGCGCGCGTGCGCGGAGCGAGCGCGTCGATGCGCTCCTCCGCCCCGATCAGCAGCTGCACGCGCTCGCAGCGCCAGCCCGCGCCGCCGGTCGCGTCCTCGCGGCAGACGAACACGCCCTCGGCGAGGTCGTCGGCCGTCAGGCCAGCCCCTCGGCGTCGACCCGCCGCATCGGGAGCTGCGGCATCGCTTGGCCCTCGCGCAGCAACCCGCCGGGCTCGTCGGGCAGGCCAACGAGCAGGCCGGTGCGCACGAACCGAAGAAACGTGTCGGGCGTCGACTCGCGGTGGCGGCGCCCCGAGGAGAGGCTCACCCAGAGCTTGCACGCGTCGTTCATCGGGGCCTCCCCCGTGCGTCCGGCACCCCCACCAGCCCGGCGCGTTCGTGAATCCTGAACGCGAAGCCGGGCGAAACGATGTCCCTGTGATCGTACGAGTCGCCTGATCGGCTCCAAGGCGCGGCGTGCGGAGCGGAGCCGGGTCCCCGGGCGCTCAACGCCCCGCGCAGGTTCACCGACCGGGATCGAGCGAGTTCACCGCGGGGCGGGAGGGCGTGGTCGCTCGACCGAGATCACGGGAACCCGGGCACGAGTTCGGCCCGCGGGTGGGAGCCGGGAGAGCGGACACTCGAATCCGGACCCGACGCGGTGCGAGCGGCGGGCTAGCGCTCCGCCGCGAGCAGCGCGAGCAGTGCCGTGAGCACCCCGGGCACCCGTACCTTCGCGGGATCGACCAGGTCGGCCGCGTCGGCGGGCGTGTGGATGGTCCCGGGCCCTCCGAAGACGCCGCTCCACGCCATCGCGATCACCGGCACCCCCGAGCGCGCGAAGTGCACATCGTCGCTCCCCCCGCCGAAGCGTCCGCTCGGCTCGATCGGGAACGGCTCCGGCTGCGCGCGCAGCCGCGCGAGCGCCTCGGCGAACAGCTGGCGCGCGGTCCCGGCGGAGGCGCCGACGGAGAGCGCGTTGCCGGACCCTGCGCCGACGGTGTCGACGTTCACGTAGAGCTCCGTCTCCGCCGCCGGGAACGGCGGCGACGCCACGTAGTGACGGCTGCCGAACAGCCCCTCCTCGTGCCCGGACCAGAACGCGAAGACCACGTTGACCGCCGGCCGCGCGCCGCCCGCCGCGAGCAGCCGCGCGACCTCGAGCACAACCGCGGTGCCGGAGGCGTTGTCGTTCGCCGCCGGGAAGACGACGCCGTCGGGGTCGGGACCGATCTCCTCGTAGTGCGCGCCGAGCACGATCGACCGCGAGGTCGGGGTCGCGGCGCGGATCACGCCGACGACGTTGATCGCGTTCACGGCCGCCGGCGGCGCGAGGAAGACGGCGAGCCGCGCGGTCCACGGGAGATCGAACGCCGGCAGCGGCTGGCCGCTCTGGATGAGCGCGTTCAGGTCCTCGCGCGAGCGGCCGCTTCCCTCGAGCAGTGCGGCGGTTCCCACCTGGCTGAGCTCGGCCATCGGGATCGCGCCGGGGTCGGGGACGCGGGCCTCGGCCTTGAGGAGCTGCGTGCGGCCCGTCGCCACGAGCAGCCCGAGCGCGCCCGCGGCGCGCGCGCGATTCGCGATCTCGAGCAGCGAGCCGCGCGGGACGACGAGCAGCAGCTTCCCCGCGAGGTCGACCCCGGCGAGGTCGGCGCCCGAGCCGCCGAAGACGACCGGCCCCGTGACGTCCCCCGCGCCGGCGGGGCCGCTCACGATCGGGCGGAAGTCGTCGCGGAGGCGGAGGCGCACGCGCCGGCCGGTCGCGTCGCGCAGCTCGAGGAGCGGCACCGCGCCCAGCTCCTGCACGGTCATCGGGAAGCGCTGCAGGTAGCCCGCGCCGTCGCCGGCGGCGTCGACGCCCGCCGCGCTGAGCTCGCTCGCGAGGTACTGAGCGCCCAGCAGCTCGCCGGGAGTGCCGGTGTGCCGGCCCATGAAGCGCGGCTCGGAGAGCGTGTGCACGTCGCGCATCGCGCGCCGCTCGTCGAAGCGCGTCGCCAGTGAGAGCGGCCACGTGGCGGTTGGCGGGGTCGGCGCGGCGGGCGCCGGCGAGGGCGACCTGCCGCTCGCGGGGGCGGCGGTCGCGGTCGTCGCCGGCGCTCGGGGCGCAGGGGTCTCGCGCGTGACG
>VGNK01000301.1 GCA_016866055.1 Chloroflexota bacterium
GCCGCGCGCGCCCCGGGCGCCCGGGCTACGGGCTGTGGGCGGCACCGGCCGGCTACCTCGACCCGGGCGAGAGCGCGGAGGAGGCGGCGGTGCGCGAGATCCACGAGGAGACGGGCGTCCGCGCCCGCGTCGACGGCCTGGTCAGCGTCTACTCCTCGCCCGGCCACGTGGAGGTCGCCTACGTCGGCACGCCCGAGGGGCGCGACCCGGGCCGGCCCACCCAGGAGATGGGAGCGCTGCGGTGGTTTACGCGGGGCGAGCTGCCGTGGGGCGAACTCTTCGACAGCTGCGGCGCCTCCGTGCGCCGGCTGATCGCGGGCGGCTGGCTGTAGCGCGCGCCCCCGCGGGACGGGAGGGGCCGCTAGCGCGAGGCCATCCGCCGCTCGAGCGCCGTGATCGAGTAGAGGCGGAGCTTCAACCCCTGAGCCCCGACGATGTCCTCCTCGTGGCGCAGCCCCAACTTCTCGAGCGCGCGGCAGGCGGCGCGGTTCGGTGGGTGCGCCGCCCCGACCACGCGGTTGAAGCGCAGCGCCTCGAAGCCGTGGCGGACGGCCGCCCGCACCGCCTCGGAGGCATGGCCGCGCCCCCAGTACGGCCGCGCGATCATCACGGTGAGCTCGCCCACGTCGTCGTCGTACGGGATGAAGCCGCAGTCCCCGACGAGGTCGCTCGTGCGCTGCTCCTCGACCGCCCAGCGTCCGAAGCCGTTCTCCTCCCACTCGGCGACGTAGTCGTCGAGCAGGTCGCTCACCTCGTCGGGGGTGAGCGGCTCGGTGTCCTCGAGGAAGCGAAACGCCCCGCAATCGCCCTTGATCAGCGTGAGCGCCTCGAGGTCGCCGTCGCGCCAGGCGCGCATCCGCAGCCGGTAGGTGAGGAGCTCCGGCACGTCCATCACGAGGATGCTACGGCACGCCGCCCGTACGGAAATCGGGTGCGGTGATCTCGTACACGGTCGAGGTCTTGAGATCGGCGAGCCGCGAGGCGATGCGCGGCTCCATCTGCTTCAGCTCGCGGTTCGTGGTCACCACCGTGTGCGCGCGTGCGAGGTGGCGGTGGTTGAGGACCTGGTAGAGCTTCTCCTCCGCCCACGCGCTCGACTGGTGCGCGCCGAGGTCGTCGAGCACGAGCACCGGGACGTCGGTGAGCCGGCGGAAGAGCGCGTCGAAGCGCTCGCCGGCGCCGGGGGCGTAGCTCGCGCGCAGCTCGTCGAGCAGCTCCGGCACGTTCGCGAAGCCGACGGTGTCGCCCTGTGCGAGCCGGAAGCCGGCGATCGCGGCGGCGAGGTGCGTCTTGCCGCAGCCGTTGCGGCCGAGGAAGACGAGCCAGCCGTCGGGTGCGCCGGCCCAGGTGCGCGCGAGCCGGAACGCGCCCTCGAGGTTGCGGCGCGCCTCGCCGCGTAGCCCCTGTCCGCCCGGGCGGAAGTTCTCGAAGCTGAACCCCTCCAGCCGGTCGCGGGTCATCGCGCCGACCGCGAAGTAGCGCGGGAGCGCCTCCTGCCCGAGCTCGAGCACCTGCGCGAGCGCCGGATCCGTGAGCCGGCTGCCGAGCCGCGGGTCGATGCGCGAAGGCGGGCGCACGCAGGTGAAGACGGTGGGGAGGGCCGCGTTGAAGCGGTGCGAGACCACCTGGAAGAACTTCTCGCGCGCCCACGGCGTCTCGGCGTAGGCGTCGAGGTCGTCGAGCACGAGCACGGGCGCCGTGCGCACCTGCTCGAGCAGCTCGTCGTACTCGACTTCGGCGTCCTCGCGGTAGGCGGCGCGCAGGTGATCGAGCAGGTCGGCGACCGCGAGGAATAGCGCGGGCTCGCCGCGCTCGATGCGACGGTTGGCGATCGCGGCGGCGACGTGCGTCTTGCCGCTGCCGTGCGTCCCGGTGAGCACGAGCCAGCCCTCCGGTGCCTCCGCGTAGCGCGAGGCGGCGGCGATCGCGGCGGCGTAGCGCGCCTGCGCGGCGGGATCTGCGGAGCGCCCCTCGCGCACGAGCGTGCCGAACGTGAGCCGCGCGAGCGCGCCGAGCCGCGAGTAGGCGAGCAGCCGGCGGCGGCGCGCGTCGGCGTCCTCGCGCCGGGCGCACTCGCAGGGGACCGCGCGCCCGAAGTCCGGATGGTCGGGGTCAGCGGTCACGCGCACGAAGCGCGCGCCGTCGCAGCGCGGGCAGACCCCGCGGCGATCGCGCGCCGCCTCGCCGCTACTCGAAGCTGCGCCGGACGAGGTGCCCGTAGGGGTCACGCCCGCGCGCGGCGCGCGCGCCGGGTGCAGCAGCTGGCCCAGTGGCTTCATCGTCTCGCCCCTCCGCCTCCCAGCGCGCGAGGATCGCCTCGGCGTAGCGCCACGACCGCGCGTTGCGGGTCGCGGCCTCCTGCAGCGCGTCGACGATCCACCCGGCGGGGTAGCGCGCCTCCGCCTCCGCCAGCGCCGTCGCGACCGCCGGCGTGAGCATCCCGATCTCGGCCTCGTAGACCGCGGCCGGCCGGCTCGACGGCGCCGCGAGCGCCTCGCGCGGCCGCGCCGGCGCCGCCCCCGGCACCGCGAGCGCGCCGGCGACCACGCGCCGCAGCTGGCGGCGGCCGCCCTCGTTGTGC